>JBAVTM010000406.1:0-8536 GCA_049696195.1 Desulfuromonadaceae bacterium
GCATATTGTGAGCCGGAACTCATAGCCGGGCTGATAAAAATGCAACATACTGATATTGCAATATTATGCACAATAAACGGATTGACAAAAAGGTGGGTATGGCTGGCCAGGAGGGGAAAAGTGTAAAAGAAGTGTAAAGATAGGTGCAGTGGGTGTAAAGGATGCAGATGCGTCTTTACACTATGATTCTCCCCCACGTGAAGCCAGACTTGGCTCCCTCGTTTTCGGCAGTCCACTAAACTCTTATCTTTCGACACCGGTGTATTTCGTAGCTTATTCCAACTTTGACCCTACCTCATTTACTGGTTTTACGAAAAAAAGCCGCGCAACTCTATTTGAGTAAACCGCGGCTTTTTGACATTTTATGGTTTTATACTCTGTTAACTTATTGATTTAGCTATCCTTTGAATATCTCAATTATATGCGCAGTCAAGTGAGATATTGTTGGACACCGATGGGCTATCATCCTCAAAAAACTCGACCTCCGGAGCATATTCCTGTGCGAGCAGCGTATCAAACGTAGGCAGATCGCGGGAAATCAATATTCTTAAGATAATAGATTTCAGGATGCTCTTCTGACTTTCATCGCAATTGTGGAAAAACATCCTGATCAGGGATTCTATGGATTCAATTGGATCACCCTTGATCTCGGTAATCTTTTCTTCGCTGGTAAGGCTGAATATGGCAGGATAACTGCCGTCAGCATGAAACATCTTCATTGTTTGCCTAACATTTTCTTCACCAATTGTGCCTCTGACGGTAGAAACTATCTCATTCAGTCCGTCAATCAACTGCGGCATTGTCTCCTCGAAGCTCATGATGATATCAAGGCCGACCTGCAGATTTTCCATCTGTTCAAGAAAAAACGGAATGTCCTCTGTTTTAATAATAGAACCGTGCTGTGGGGCAATCATCAGTGGAGGAGGTTGCAGTTCACGAATCCTGCGGACGGCAAGACGGATCGCTTCGTTACTCGGCATGTAGAGCTGGTGAAAGGCTTTGACACCATGCCAGTTGGCGCGGGTGGCATACAGTTGAGTGCAGGCAACCCCCCCCAGAAAGTCTCCGGAAAAAAGGATTCGGGACTCCAGGTCGTAAAGCATGCAGGCGCCGCGAAAATGACAGAACGGCGTCGGGACAAACTGGATTTTGTGGCCTGTCGGGAGCGCAATCCTCATGTTTTTGAAACGTTCTACCGCCCTGAACTTCGTTGTGTCAAGGCCGGACAAACAGACAAGTCGCCAAGTGTCCTCGGTGGTCAACATAAGCGTATTGGGGTTTGATCTGGCAAGAAAGGGGGCATTACCGACAACATCCGGATCCTGATGGTTCATGAAAACCATATTAACCTGTGAGATTGACCCCAGAACAATGCTTACTTTTTGAATAAGTACATCAAGATCAACCGTGGGACCTGGATCAATCACCATGGCATTTTTCTTGCCGGAGCCATTGTAGCAGCGCAGATAGGCATTCCTGCTCAAAAAGTTTTTGGTGCCGGTGCCGACCCAATGAATTCCATCACTGATTTCTACCGCTTTTGAAAGATCCATCTCTTGCATTTTGGTATCCTCTCTTTTTAGTTATTTGGTGCCGTAAAAAAACAATGCCATAAAAAAGGTCGTATTTATCTCATATTGCGGCATCAAAGGGGAATTGCCGGTGGTCCGAACGTTGCTGTACATCACATAAGCAGTGCTTAAATATTATTTTTCAAGCAGGGAGATTGTGCCGAATATAATTGATTCGTTAGAATAAAGTATATAAGAATTTTTACTTCACCCCACATTTCTCTCAGTTAAGCACGATACGGGTGCCAACCGCCATGAAAGTGAGGTTGGAGCTCTTGAAGAGTGCTGTTATCTGATACTCTATCGGCTCTTTCAGGGGGGTGGCAAGTTGGTTCCTGATCGGCTGGTCACACAGCACATTTGGCAGTCCTTTCCAGGATTCTTGCCCGGGTATTCCCAATCCCGCCTTCTTCGGCGTATAATAACTCATATGGATAGGACCTTCGGGTACTACATTATTTGCAAGAGCTGCTGACATGACAAAATCGACCAGCAAAAAGTTGTTACTGCCCGTAACCGCCCTGATAGTGGCATCTGCAGCACTAATGCTGCTTCTCGCATCCGGTATCGGCCGCCGCCTTGACTTGTGGCACTTCCGCACCGGGTTTACGCTGTTAAAATACGCTGCGTGGCTTGGACTTGCCTCTGCCGTTATCGGCTCTGTGGCGCTGGTGCTCACATCCCTGCAGCGCCTGTGGCGAGCTGTCATTTTATCCGCTGTGGCTGTGGCAATCGGCGTAACCACATTTGCGATACCCTGGTCCTGGAAACAGACCGCCGGCAGAGTGCCGAAAATACACGATATCAGTACCGATACCGCCAACCCTCCCCGATTCGTTGCCATTGTGCCGCTGCGCAAGGACGCACTCAATACGGCCGAATACGGCGGCGCGGAGATCGCATTCAAACAGGCTCAGGCATACCCGAACCTAAAAACTCTCCCCCTCCCCCTTCCACCGGATCAAGCATTCAACCTGGCGCTGGAGACAGCACTCCGCATGGGGTGGCGTATTGTTGCAGCCGTCCCGGCCGAGGGGAGAATCGAGGCGAGCGATACCACCTTCTGGTTCGGATTCATCGACGATATCGTGATCCGGATCCGGCCGACCAGTAACGGCTCGCTGCTGGATATCCGCTCCGTCTCGCGTGTCGGCCAGAGCGATGTCGGCACCAACGCCGGCAGAATCAGGCGATTTATCAAAAATATTGTTGATCGCAATTAACGAAGACCGAATACAGCCGGATAAGTGTTCGCCACCGCCCCTCTCCTCTTGACAAAACCGCCGCACAGGTAAATAATCCGCTTTTACTGTATACACAACCCTTGAAGGGAAGTTTATCATGCGCATCGAAAGCGATTTCCTCGTTATCGGCAGCGGTATCGCCGGTCTCTCCTTTGCCCTCCAGGCAGCCGCCCATGGCAGCGTCGCCATTGTTACCAAACGTGATATTTCTGAATCAGCCACCAAGTATGCTCAAGGGGGCATTGCCACCGTCTATTCCGACGAGGACTCGTTTGATGCCCATGTCGAGGATACGCTGGTTGCGGGCGCCGGAATCTGCCATGAAGATGTCGTCAGGATGGTCGTGGAGGAAGGTCCGCAGACTATTCGCAACCTGATCGAGTGGGGGGTAAAGTTCACTACCAGCGGCGAATCCTACGATCTGACCCGTGAAGGCGGGCACAGCGCCCGCCGTATCCTCCATGCCGAGGATATCACCGGTCGCGAGATCGAGCGGGCTCTGGTCTATGCGGTCAGACAGCACCCGGCGATTACGATCTATGAAAACCACATCGCCATCGACCTGATCACCTCCGCCAAGATCGAACGCCGAAAACTGGAACAGAACCGCTGCCTGGGTGCATACGTACTGGATATCTCCGGCGATACCGTCGTGACCTTCAGCTCAAAGATCACCCTTCTGGCCAGCGGCGGCGCCGGCAAGGTATATCTCTATACCTGCAACCCCGACGTGGCATCCGGGGACGGTGTCGCGATGGCGTATCGCGCCGGCGCCACGATTGCAAACATGGAGTTCATGCAGTTTCACCCCACCACTCTGTTTCATCCGCAAGCCAAATCATTTCTTATTTCCGAGGCGGTGCGCGGTGAAGGGGCGATCCTGCGGCGACGTGACGGCACGGCGTTTATGGAGAAGTACCACAAACTGAAGGACCTGGCGCCCCGTGACATCGTTGCACGAGCCATAGATAACGAAATGAAGACCAGCGGCGATGACTGTGTATTTCTTGATATTACCCACGAACCGGCCGATGTCGTTCGCAACCGGTTCCCCAACATATACCAGACCTGTATGGATTTCGGCCTGGATATGACCAAGGAGGGGCTTCCGGTCGTACCTGCCGCCCACTACCTCTGTGGTGGGGTAGCGGTCAATACTGATGCCGAAACCGATATCCCCGGCCTGTACGCCATCGGTGAAACCGCCTTCACCGGACTGCACGGCGCCAACCGACTGGCCAGCAACTCGCTGCTGGAAGCCGCGGTGTATGCAGGACGCGCCTATCGCCACTCAAGCGCCGTCATTTCGACGCTTCCGAGTGACCACCGCGCAATACCGCACTGGGATTCAGGCACCGCCACCAACAGCGATGAAATGGTGGTCGTTTCCCAGAACTGGGATGAAATCAGGCGCACCATGTGGAATTATGTCGGAATCGTGCGCTCAGACAAACGCCTGGCACGCGCCATGAGCCGCATAAAATTGATCCAGAGAGAAATAGAGGAGTATTACTGGAATTTTAACGTAACCTCCGACCTGATCGAACTGCGCAACATTGCAACCGTGGCGGAGTTGATTGTAACCTGCGCTCAGAAGCGCAAGGAATCACGGGGACTTCATTATAACCTTGATTATCCCTTCCTCGATGATGCCGGCGGAAAAAAAGACAGCTATGTCAAGAAACAGTTTTAAAAGGAGTTACGGCCGTGGATATTAATGAGACTCGCAAGCGGATTGATCTTCTGGATGACGTGCTGCTGCGTATCTTTAACGAACGCGCCCGGCTGGCTCTTGAAATCGGCCATTCAAAGAAAGAGTTGAATCTTCCGGTTTTCGATCCGGCTCGTGAAAAACGAATTTTCAACCGCATGAAAGAGGATAACCCGGGCCCGCTGGACGACGATGCGATCGTCAGAATGTTTGAGCGCGTCGTCGATGAGTCCAGACGCCTGGAACGCATCATGTCACATAAAGAAGAAGTTTAAGGGAGTATAGGCACCATGCTTATTATAATGAAGAAACATGCTGAAGAAGCGTCGCTTGATTCAATCAAGGAATATCTGATCACCCGTGATTTCGACATCCATCAGTCAACCGGGGCCAACCGCACCATTATTGGTGTCATTGGTGATACCGACACGCTGAATGACCATGAGATTGAAGCCATGCCGGGTGTCAGTCAAGTGGTGCGAATCAGGAAGGATGACTAGAAGCGGAGCAGATCATCGTGTGTCACCCTGAAGTACAATTTACTTGACACAGCTTGATGGATAATGATAAACAACTAGCTTCAATTTCGATACTTACTCAAGAAAATTTTTGGAGGTGCAGTTTGGCTCATCATAAGTCGGCAATCAAGAGGATCAAGCAGAGTGCAAAGAAAACCGCACGTAATCGTCATGTGTCATCGACGCTGAAAACATATATCAAGCGTGTTCGTGAAGCGGTAGAGGCCAAAGACAAGGATGCTGCCGTTGCAGCGCTCAAGGTTGCCATCCCTGTTATTGATACCACTGCAACGAAAGGTGTAATTCACCGTTCAACGGCTTCCCGCAGCGTTTCACGCCTGACAAAACTGGTCAACACACTCGGCTAGAACCTCTCCATAACGTAAAAAAAAGGGGGCTGCGATTTCGCAAGCTCCCTTTTTTTTACGTTATGGAGAATTGTAATCTGCTGTTACCACCCGCCGGTACATATTCCCATCGCCAACCCGTGCAAAAGAGTATATGACTGGCCTCCTCCTGTTTTTGATGCAACGTCACACCGATAAAACTCATCAAAAATACGCTTTAACTCCCTTCTCGAAAAGTTGCGGGACTGCGCAACAATATCACCCAAAAAGAACGCATTTATATTGAGCTCCCTGCCGATATCGGCCTGCGGTATCTTCTTGTCGAGCAGTTCTCTGACGCGCCATAATTTCCGAAAGTGACTCGTCAGGGCACCAATTATCATCGGTGCATCCTCGCCGTGCAGAAACAGCGCATCAAGACTTCTGATCGAATTCGTCACATCACGAAGCCCGAGAAATTTTGCCAGCTCAAAGGCGGTAAAAGCCTTGCTGCTGCTGGCCATGACCCGGACATCATCAATGGTAATGCGCGGCTTTGTGCCGGCATAAACCACCAGTTTTTCAATCTGCGAGCTCAATTCCTGCAGGTTGTTGCCGATCAGCGCAGCTAATAGTTCAGCGGCGGCTGTTTCAATCGGCTTCCCTTGAGCAACCGCTTCACCCTGAATGAATCCGGACAGCTTGTTGTCGTAGAACCGCTTGTATTCAACCAGGACGCCGTGTTTTTTGAATTCCAGAAAAAACTTCTTGCGCTGATCGACCTTGGTGCCGGTCAACAACAGGCAGGTGCCGGATGACGGATTCTTGATATACGGCAGCATGGCTTCAAGGGCTTCGGCTTTAAGCTGTTCGGCCCGTTTTACCAGAACCGCGCGCCGTACTGCAAACATCGGCAGGGTCTGGGCGGCATCCACAATATCCACCCCTTTGGATTCATTGCCATAGTAGACATTAAAATTGAAGTCTTTAAGGGACGGGTCAATCGCCCGCTCAAGCAGCATAGCCACCGCCCGGTCGACCAGAAACTGCTCTTCTCCATAAAGAAAACAGACCGGCGGTACGATGCCCTTTTTGAGGGAGGTTTCAAATTCTTGGGGCGTCATGGTTAATAGGACTCTTCCAAAGCGGAAATGAATTTATGAGCAATAATACGGGCGGCAGCATCAAGAGCCTGTTCCTCGGCATTGTGCTGCAGGGCAAGATCCCTGTTGGCAGGATATTGTTTTGATCCCTTAATCTGTCCTTTCCAGAGAGGTAAAGAGTGCCCTTTCTGGGTTATCTCAAGTTCAACGTCCAGGGACAGACTGAATTCACGAGCCTGATCGAGGGCGTTATACGAAACTACCTTACTGGAATATGAAATAATCTTCGCCTTCATCGCAAGGTCAGCCGCCGCTTCACTCCCCGCCGGATTCAGCCCGCGCAGGGCGTGAAACTCTTCAAAAAACGCCCTGCGCAGAACAGTTTGTGCGCTTGGGCTGACGCTCTCATTACTGAAGAACGGTACCCATATGTTCTGTGCAGTGCCAAACATCCGTGAGGATTGTGCGTTCGTCAGGTGATATCCGCACCCCGCTACTGCATTCAACAGCATACCGAGCATAAAGCACCGCCACCATAGCGAAGCCGACATACCCTACCCCACCACGATATTGACGAGCTTGCCCTGCACACAAATAACCTTGCGGACCGTGAGGCCCTCGATGAACTGGGCAACCTTTTCATCTGCCAATGCCCGCGTTTTAAGTTCATCCTCGCCGGTACCGGCTGCCACCGTTATCTTGGAACGCAATTTTCCATTGACCTGAACAACGACCAGGAGCTCTTCATCAACGACAGCACTCCGGTCATAGCCAGGCCAGTCGGTTTGGGTCAATGGCGTTGTGCTGCCCAGGCGTTGCCAGAGTTCCTCGGTGATATGTGGGACAAATGGCGCCATCAGCAGGATAACGCTCTGAAGAGCTTCCTTCATGACCGCCGGAAATTGAGGCGTTGAAAGCTCTGCAGGCTGAAGAATGTTAAGCAGCTCCATTACGGAAGCTATCGCTGTATTAAAATGAAAACGTTCGTCCAGATCTTCGGTGACTTTACGAATCGTTTTATGTACGGCTCTGCGCAGGATGCGCTCCTCGGCAGACAATGAGTCGGGATCAAGGGGGCCGGCGTTCCTGATCATGTCAAGACGGTCATGTACCAGTTTCCAGATACGGCTTAAGAAACGGAACGAGCCTTCCACCCCCTGGTCATTCCAGTCCAGGTCTTTTTCAGGCGGCGCGGCGAACAGTGAAAACAGTCGAGCCGTGTCGGCCCCGTACTTTGAGATCAAAGCATCCGGATCGACAACATTCCCTTTCGACTTGCTCATTTTGGCGCCGTCTTTAATGACCATCCCCTGAGTCAGGAGGTTGATAAACGGTTCATCGGCAGAGATGTGTCCGAGATCACGCATCACTTTTGTAAAGAAACGTGCATACAGCAGGTGTAGTACGGCGTGCTCTATGCCGCCGATATACTGGTCAACCGACATCCAGTAGTCAACGGAGTCCCGGTCGAGGATGCCTTCCTTGAAGTCAGGGCAGCAGTAACGGAGGAAATACCAGGATGACTGAACGAACGTGTCCATTGTATCGGTTTCGCGCCGGGCGGCTTTACCACATGCGGGACAGGAACAGTTAACGAAGGAGTCCATCCGGGCGAGCGGACTCCCGCCTTCCCCGCTGAATGCGACGTCTTTCGGAAGTACGACCGGCAGATCCTTTTCCGGCACCGGCACGACGCCGCAGCTGTCGCAATAGATGACCGGGATCGGATTTCCCCAGTAGCGCTGGCGGGAAATCCCCCAGTCGCGGAGACGGAAATTGACCGTCTTGGCCCCTTTTCCCTCACTTTGCAGGAAGTCGGCGATCGCCTCTTTTGCGTCACCGCTCTGCAGGCCGTCAAACCGGCCTGAATTTGTCATGATCCCCGCTCCGGTAAAAGCCTCGCTCATACTGTCCGGATCGAGCGAAGTTCCGGCCGGCTGGATGACAACCTTCAGCGGCAGGCCGTATTTTCCGGCAAACTCGAAATCGCGCTGATCGTGGGTCGGTACCGCCATGACGGCACCGGTGCCGTAATCCATCAGGACAAAGTTGGCAAGGAAGAT
>JBAVTM010000407.1:0-3242 GCA_049696195.1 Desulfuromonadaceae bacterium
AGGGAAGAGGGGACTCCGGCGGCGGACATGCCGGACCAGGTGTCGGAGCGCGTCAAGCGGGAACGCTACCGGAAACTGATGCGTGCCCAGGCGCGGCTCTCCTTCCGTCACAACCGCACCCTGATCGGGACCACCGAACAGGTTATTGTGGAGGGGTTCAGCGAGGAGACCGAGCTGCTGCTCAAGGGTCGCTCATCCCGCCAGGCGCCTGACATCGACGGCCAGGTGTATATCACCTCCGGAACTGCCGATATCGGCGACATCGTCACGCTCAAGATCACCGACTCTTCGGATTATGATCTGATCGGTGAAATGGTGGAATAATCCAAAGGCAACACCTTACCACCCCTAGCCCCTCCTGAAACAGGAGGGGGACTTTAAAAGCCCCCCCTCCTTCCTTTAAGGAGGGGGGTGGGGGGTGGTTTCAAAGGCCCCCATGAAACTTAATGCCAAGCTGATTATCATCATGCTCTCCATGCTGGTTCTGGCGATGTTGTCGCTCTTCATCCTCAACCAGTCTGCCCAGACCGCCCTGGTAAACGAAATTCAGGAAAGTTCCCAGGAGATATCCAAGGCGGTCCAGATGAGTATCGAGGATCTCACCTCCAGTACCGAGACCTCCCGCCTGACCGATTATTTGAAAAAAGCCCGTGAAAAGGGTATCAACGAAATCAATATCATCAATACGGAGGGGGAGATCATCGACTCCTCCGATCCTGAAAAGATCGGCAAGAAGCGCGAGCTGAAAAAGCTGGACAAGGGGGTTCACGCGGTAAAACGCCCGGTCGGCGGCTCAATGCTCTCACAGAAACCGTATGAAGTGGTGGTGCCGGTTATTGTCGGCGACGAGCAGCTGGGCTATGTCCAGATCAACATGCTGCTGGACAATATCCGCGACATCCAGCGGGCCAATTTTATCCGCCGTCTGTTCGCAACCGGCATGGTTTTCGCGGTCGGCATCGCCCTGATCATCTTTCTTGCCCGCCGCTACACGACCCCGATCAGAAACCTGGTGGAGGACTTCAAGCGGGTCTCTGCCGGTGACCTGTCGGTAACCATCCCGGTAAAAAGCAACGACGAAATCGGAGAGATGGCAGAAGGGTTCAACAACATGGTTGAAAAACTGCGCGAGCGTGAGGCGCTGGAGAAACGCCTCTATGAAGCCGAGCACCTCTCGCGGGTCGGGCAACTCGCATCCGGCATCGCCCACG
The DNA here is from genome assembly GCA_049696195.1 of Desulfuromonadaceae bacterium. GTDB lineage: Bacteria > Desulfobacterota > Desulfuromonadia > Geobacterales > Pseudopelobacteraceae > JACRCG01. Next base: position 1,212 of record JBAVTM010000407.1, read on the forward strand.
AGATCCGGAATCCGCTTAATTACATCAGCCTGGCGATTGATCACCTCAAAACCGAGATGCTTCCAGGCTGCGGCGACAAGTGCGCAGAGCTGGAGGAGCTGACGGACAAGATCAAGGAAGAGGTGCGCCGCGCAAATTATATGGTGGTGAACTTCATGAATTATGGAAGGCCGCTCAAGTTGCGCCGGACAGATGTTGACTATCGGGAGCTGCTGGCCAAGGTGCTGCCGGTTCTGCAGGATCGATTAACCGAACAGCACATCAGTATCGATCAGCGGATTCCACCGGATCTACCGCCTCTCTGGATCGATGCGGAGCTGTTTCGTAATTGCATCCTTAACTTTGTCACGAACGCTGCCCAGGCCATGCCGGGAGGCGGGACGATCACTCTTGGAGCGCGGCTTGGAGGGGGGCGGGTGAAACTGACCTTCAGCGATCACGGGAGCGGGATAGCTCCGGACGACATCGGCAAGATATTCCAACCCTATTTCACCACCAAGGACGTCGGAATCGGCCTGGGGCTGGCGATTACCGAGCGGATCATCAAGGAACATGGCGGCGGGCTAGAGGTTGAAAGCATTGTCGGCAGCGGAACAACCTTTACCGTGTCGCTGCCGCTGCAACCGGCGTAAAACCTGAAGAAGACGATTGAGGAACTATGGCAAACAAAGGCAGCATACTGATCGTTGATGATGAAAAGGGACAACGGGACATCCTCAACCTGATTCTGAAGAAAGAGGGGTACAAGGTCGTCGATGTTCCCGGCGTACGCGAAGCGCTGGCAGAGCTGGGAAAGTGCGAGTTCGACCTGATCATGACCGACCTCAAGATGCAGGGGCAGAGCGGGCTTGACCTGCTGGAAAAGGTTCTGGCCGATGACCCGCAGCAATGCATCATCATCATGACGGCCCACGGCTCGGTTGATTCGGCGGTGGAGGCGATGCGCAAAGGAGCCTTCGATTACCTGGAAAAGCCGCTGGAGCGCGACAACCTGGTACTGACACTGCTGCGGGCCTTCGAGCGCATCGGCCTGATGCGCGAAAACCGGGTGCTGCAGAAACGGATCGAATCGATCGCAACGATACCCACCATGCAGGGTGAACATCCTAAGATGAAAGAGGTTTTCCGGATCGTTGCAAAAATAGCCCCGTCGAATTCAACCGTCCTGATCGTTGGCGAATCCGGGACGGGCAAAGAGCTGATTGCCAGGGCGATCCACGATGGGAGCCCTCGCAGCGACAAACCGTTTATCGCCATCAACTGCGCCGCGATCCCGGATACTCTGATCGAAAGCGAGCTGTTCGGCCACGAAAAAGGAAGTTTCACCGGCGCCAATGCCCGCGAGATCGGCATCTTCGAAGCGGCGGACGGCGGCACGGTATTTCTGGATGAAATCGGCGAAATGAACGTCGCGATGCAGGCCAAACTGCTGCGAGCCATTCAGGAAAAGGAGATCCGCCGGGTAGGGGGGAAGGTCAATATCGGGCTGGATGTCCGCCTGGTTTCAGCCACCAACAAAGAGCTCGAGCAGGAGATAAAAAAAGGAGCTTTCCGCGAGGACCTGTTCTACCGGCTGAACGTTATCCGCATCAATCTCCCCCCCCTGCGCGAGCGGGGAAGCGACATCAAGACACTGGCGGAATTCTTCCTGGAAAAGTACAGCAAGGCGGCCGGAATAACGATGAGCGGCATCTCGAAACAGACGCTGAAGCTGCTGATGAACTACAGCTGGCCCGGCAATGTCCGGCAGCTGGAGTCGGTAATCGAGCGCTCGGTCCTGATGGCCGAAAGCAACTATATCGAACCGGCCGACCTTCCGACCGAGATCACCTCCTCCGGTTCACTGGCGGGAGGTCTCCATTTCGACCTTCCGGCAGAGGGGATCGATTTCGAGGCGCTGGAAAAGGGGCTGATCATCAAGGCGATGGAGCGGGCCGAATGGGTCATCGGCAAGGCCGCGCCGCTTCTGGGGATGAGTTACAAGACCCTGCAGTACCGTCTGGACAAGTTCGAAATCGAGCGCCCGGACAA
>JBAVTM010000408.1:0-9522 GCA_049696195.1 Desulfuromonadaceae bacterium
TGAGGGCCTGATCCGCCCGGGCAATACAGTCATGGATCGTTTGTCCCGCTTCATATTCGCATAAACCGATGCTCGCAGTAATGCGGATTCCGGGGTGGTTGACCTTGAACTCCGTCATTGCTATTGAGTCAAGAACCTTGCGGGCAAGGATCAAGGCCCCCTCGATGTTCGTTTCAGGAAGCAGAAAAAGAAATTCCTCTCCTCCCCAGCGAGCACAGACATCCTCGCTCCTGGCGCACCCCATCAGCACGCGGGACAACTCCACCAGCACATCATCGCCGTCATTGAACCCGTATTTCTGGTTAACCTGCTTGAAGTCATCCAGATCAACAAGCATGACAGAAAACATTCTCTGGTGGCGTTCGGAGCGGCTCAACTCCCGCTCCATCTTCTCCATGATATCACGCCGGTTTGCCAATCCGGTCATCGGATCGACCCTGGTCGCCAGATTAAGAGAGCGGTCCATCTCACTCAACTGGGTTATCAGACTGCTGTTTTCCCTGTCAAGCAGCTTGACCCGCTTTTTCAGGGCGCAGTACTCCTCATACAGCAGCCGATATTCGGCCATCAGCGGATTGCTTTCATTGCAGTGCTCGGAAGCCAGATGTTCAAAATGAGCGCTATGGTCACCGTCCGCGGAGCCGGGGTTTCTGCGATGGGATGTCATACGGGTTCTCCTTGGCGAGTTGACGCCACCGGTTAGCGTTGCACCACTCTTCAGCTTGGCAGGGTCGGCAGGTCCAAACCGGCCATCTGCTGAACCATGCGTACCACCTGACAGCTGTAGCCGAATTCATTGTCATACCAGACATACAGGACACAACGGTTGCCATCGGCGATTGTCGCCAGTGAATCGACGACACCGGCATGACGTGAGCCGACAAAATCGCTCGATACGACTTCGGGTGAATTCGTATAATCGATCTGGTTCTGCAACGGTGAATCAAGCGACATGTTGCGCAGATAGCTGTTGATTGTTGCAACGTCAACCGGCTGCGCCAGTTCAAGGTTCATGATCGCCAGGGAAACATTCGGGGTCGGCACACGGATCGCGTTGCCAGTCAACTTTCCGGTCAGTTCGGGAATGACTTTGGCAACCGCCTTGGCGGCGCCGGTTTCCGTGATGACCATATTCAGAGGGGCGCTGCGGCCGCGACGGGAAGCCTTGTGGTAGTTGTCGATCAGGTTCTGGTCATTGGTGTAGGAATGGCAGGTTTCCAGATGCCCGTGAACAATGCCGAAACGGTCATTTATCGCCTTGATGACCGGAACAACCGCGTTGGTGGTGCAGCTGGCGGCGGAGAATATCTGTTCCTGATCGGTGATCAGGTTATTGTTGATGCCGGCGACAACATTGGGAATATCCCCCTTGCCGGGCGCGGTCAGAATAACCTTTGCAATGCCTTTCGCCTGCAGATGTTTACCCAAACCTTCCCGGTCGCGCCACTTGCCGGTATTATCGATCAGAATAGCGTCGTGGATGCCATACCGGGTGTAATCGACAGTTTCCGGCGCATCGGCGTAGATGATCCGGATCATATTGCCGTTGGCGATGATGGCGTTTTCCTCTTCATCAATCGTAATAATGCCGTTAAAAGGACCATGGACGGAATCGCGGCGCAGCAGACTGGCCCGCTTTAACAGATCATCGGCTCCTCCCTTGCGCACGACTGCCGCCCTGATGCGCAACTTTTCACCGCTGCCCGCCTTTTCAACCAGAATGCGGGCGAGCAGGCGACCGATACGACCAAAACCATACAGCACGATATCCTGGGGACCGGGACGCAAGGCACAACGGCCGGTGTTGATAAGGGCCAGCTCTTGACGGACAAAATCATCGATCGTAACCGACCCGTTCATACTCTGATATTTGACGATCAGCTTACCGAGATCGACTCTGGCAGGGGCAAGGTCAAGTCTGGCCATCGCTTCCACAAGCGGCAGGGTATCCGTGACCGAAAGCTCCGTATCTATAATCAGCCTGGCGAATCGATGCGCCTTGAGAATATCGATCACCGAACAATGCACCAGCGGGCGACCGTACACGGTTGGCACCACGTTATTCTCGCGGTACATCCGGCCAATAATCGGAAGCATCAGTTCGGCACATGCTTCGTGGGCTTTCCAGTCCTGAAGATACACTTCCTGTTTTCCTGACTCCATTACACCTTCCTCCTTGAGATAAGTAGTTACTGCTCTAATTATTGCTCCAGTCAAAATCGCCCCTCATCCGCCCCTTCGGGGCACCTTCTCCCGTTGGGAGAAGGAATATATCATCCCCTCTCCCAGCGGGAGAGGGTGGTCGAAGACCGGGTGAGGGGTTAAGGATTATTACTGCACCCTCCCCACCAATCGCAGCAGCCCGTCCAGAATAGTCAGGGGACTGGGAGGGCAGCCGGGAATATACAGATCAACCGGCACACAACCATCGGCACCGTTATGCACTTCGGCGTGATCCTTGAACGGACCGCCGTTGATCGCGCAGGCACCGGCGACGATGACCAGCTTGGGTTCCGGAATCGCCGCATAGGTATCCAGCAGTGCCAGCCGCATGTTCTCGCTGACAGGTCCGGTGACGAACAGCCCGTCGGCGTGGCGCGGACTGGCAACGAACTGGATGCCGAAGCGGCCCAGATCCCACCCGATCGTGGAGAGCACGTTGGTATCGGCCTCACAGGCGTTGCAGCCGCCGGCGCTGACTTCGCGCAGCTTGAGTGACCGTCCGAACAGGCGCAGCAGTTCCCCTTCCAGCGCCCCTCCCGGATGATACCCCTCACCGGCGGTCACCGTCAACCCCCCGCGGCTGCGGCTTGAAAGACGGGCATCCGTTGAAAACGTGACCGCATCATGAGGACACACGGCGGCGCAGTCGCCGCAGAACAGGCACTTCCCCATATCAAGCGCCAGGGGACCGGAGGCGGAAAGGGCACCATAGGGACAGGCTGCGGCGCAGGCGCGGCAGCCGTCTTCACAGCGCGAAGCGTCCAGCTGCGGCAGCCCGCGAAAGCGGGGCGGGAGCGGCTGAGGCGCATCGGGATACTTCATCGTGCGGTGCCCCTGGCGGAAACGTGTAAGAATGGCTTTTAGCATACAGGCTCCAGTTTACAGATCAAACCCGCAGTATGACAGGTTGAAACTCTTGTTGCAAAGCGGAAAGTCGGAAATCTGCTGACCCCGCAGGGCAAGCCCCAGACCGCTCCAGTTATGGAACGAAGGGTCAACGATCTTGTAGCGCTCAAAACAGCCACGCTCGTCGGTCAAGGCAACATGGCAGATTTCACCGCGCCACCCCTCGGTCAGCGCAACGGCACACCGGTCGGATGCGACGCCGGTAGGCACGTTGCGATAGCCGCCGCGCGGCAGATGGCGCACCTGTTCATCGATAAAATCCAGCGAGCGCCCGGCTTCCAGCCAGCGGAGCAGCGTGCGGGCGGCAACGTCGCAGGTGGTAGCGGTGACCACCGGAATCTGGCTCATCCGGAATATTCCGAACGGATGATCGCGCCGTACGTCGCGGTTCAGTCCGCTCGCCCGGGCGGCCGGACCGACCAGGCCGATCTCGCGGGCGTCCGCTTCCGTGACGATGCCGGTATCCTCCAGTCGCGCCATGACCGACGGTGAATTCCAGAGCAGCTGGACCGCGCCGGTAAGATCTTCCCGCGCGGATTGGAGCCGGTTGTACAGTTCATCCGCAATCGCGGCATCGCAATCGTAACCGATCCCCCCCGGCCTGAGCAGACCACGGCCGAAACGACTGCCGCAGATCAGTGCGGTCATATTGAGAAAGTCACCCCGTATCCGGCCGCAGAACGAGGCGGTCGGCAGATAACCGACATCGCCGGCAATCGCGCCCAGGTCCCCGGTGTGGTTGGCCAGCCGCTCCAGCTCCAGCGCGATGCCGCGGATCGTCTCGGTCCGGGGCGAAGCGAATATCCCCCCCAGCGATTCCATGTTCATGCAGTACGCCTGGCCATGGCCGACCGTTGTATCGCCGGCTATCGTTTCCATCAGGTGCACCGTGCGGTGGGTCGGGCCTCCGAGCAGAGCCCGCTCGATGCCGCGATGCTGAAACCCGAGCGCAATCTCCAGATGAAAAACCTCTTCTCCGTGACACTGGAAACGGAAGTGCCCCGGCTCTATGATGCCGGCGTGGACCGGGCCGACCGCGACCTCGTGCACCTCATCCCCTTCAACACGGTAGAAATCCATCACACCCGGCAGTAGACCGCCGCCGTCGCTGTCGTGCCAGAACCCTTTTCCCTCGCAAAGCGGCTTCTGAAAGCGGACCGGCTTGAACCAGGGGTGCCCTTCCGGGCGGACCAGGCACTGTTCGGCGATCTCCCGTTCAAACAGCTGCAGCTGCGGACAGAGTGCCGCCAGTGACGGGAAGGAACGACCGACTTTCGTGGCGACAATGCCGAGGACGCCGCTCCCCGCCCGGTCGGACATGACGCAGTACAGCGTCGCCCCGGCAGCATTCGGAACGCCGAAATAGGAGCAGACCCGCCATCCCGCCGTAATCGCGTCCAGAACCCCCTGGAAGAAGGCATCCCCCTCCGGCATCGGGATTTCATCCCGTCCGAACGAGGCGCCATTATGAAAGGTTTTCATGCCGTAACTCATTTTGGCACCTCCAGAAGCGCAGCAGCATCCTGCAGCAGGGCCATCAGCGGATCCGGAATCCATACCCCCAGCAGAAACACCAGCAGCAGAAGAGCCAATGGCGGACCGACCGTCCCGATCGAGTCACGGTACGATGTCGTCTCGCTGTCAGGAGGGACTTCACCCATGACCATCGGCAGAACCGTCAGCGCCATACCGATGAAGATGACCGTCAACGAAATCAGAAAAATCGCACCGATCAGCATATGCCCTCCGATGAAGGCGCTGCTGATAATGGTAAATTCGCTGATAAAAGGAGCAAACGGTGGTGATCCGGTGATCGCGATGAATCCGGCCAGAAAAAGCCCTCCCGACCAGGGGAGGCGGCGCAGGACACCCCGGACATGATCGGTGCTTTTGCTGTTATAGGAACGGTGAATATTGCCGGACGACAGGAACAGTACCCCTTTGGTCAGGCCGTTGGCGAGGATATGGAACAGCGCGCCGAAGATCGCCCTCCCCCCCAGGCCGAGCGCCACCGCCATGATACCGACATGCTCCACGCTGGAATAGGCCAGCATCCGCTTGAAATCCGCCTGACGCGCCATGAAGATCGCGGCGACGATCATCGAAACCAGTCCCATGACAACCAGGGCATCTTGGAAAAAGGAGATCTCCCCGGTCGCCAGACAGATCTGGTAGACGCGCAGAAGCGCCAGAAAAGCCAGATTCACCAATCCGCCGGACAGCAGGGCGCCTACCAGGCCGGGAGCCTCGCCGTACGCATCCGGCTTCCAGGTATGGAGCGGCGCCAGCCCCATCTTCGTGCCGAACCCGACCAGCAGAAAGACGAATGCCGCATGGACCCAGCCGGAGGAGAGTTTGCCGGCATCCCTGACCAGATCGTCGAGCAGCAGCGAGGGCTCCACCCTGGCGACAATCGTGGCGTAGGCCAGAAAATAGAGGCCGATCAACGCCAGGGCAACCCCCACCGAACAGATCAGCAGGTATTTCCAGGTCGCCTCGATCGAGCGGGCATTGCGGTTGAAATAAATCAGCGGCGCCATGGAGATGGTCGTGGTTTCAAGCGCCACCCACATGAGTCCCAGGTGGTGGGTGATGGTAACCAGTGAGGCGGCCGCCAGACAGATCAGCAGGCCGCCGCAGAGTATGCGGTTGGAACGTTCCCGACGATAAAAAAGGTAGCCGATCGAATAAACGGCACAGGTCAGAAAGAGAACACTGGTGCTGAGCAGGACAATTTTCCCGAGCGCATCCAGATGGAACCACCCCCCCGGAGATTCGGCCGGAGTGAACGTAATCATATGGATGGTAAGCCCCAGATGCCCAAGGGCAAAGAGCGACAGGATCTTGGGACGCAGTCGATCGAACGGTATCAGCCAGGTTGTGGCTGCTCCGATAAGCGGCAGGAAGATCAGGGCGGCGTAAAGCATGGAACTACTCCTCTTTCAGCGAGGTCAGACGTGAAGTGTCCAGCGAAGAGAACTCACGGCTGATCTGGTTGATGACGATCCCCATCACGAAGGTGCCGACCAGCAGATCGAGCAGCGCCCCCGCTTCAACCATGATCGGCATCGCCTCAGCCAGCAGCAGGCCGAAGATAAAAATGCCGTTCTCAAGGACAAGGTACCCGATAACCTGTGAAATCGCCTTGCGGCGCGTTGTCAGAATCAGAAAACCGGCCATCAGGGTGGCGATCGATGCCGGGACAAACATGTAATTCTGGTGTTCCGGCAGCATCGGCAGACGGCCGGCAAAACCAAACGAAAGGGCGGTAAAAATCGCACCGAGCAGCAGCGTCGGGACGTACCCCAGGAACGGTTCCACCTCGCGCTTGATCTCGGCGGAACGGACGGCCCGGCCGAGCAACTGGGGGATGACGAAACCTTTGACCGCGATTATGACGACCGTAATCCCGACCAGATGCCAGGAAAACGGATGTATCAGACCGGGCAGAATCCCCAGGATAACCCCCTGAACCGCCACCGCACGGATGGAAAAGATCAGACGGCTGGTGCCGAGCGAGATGAAGTTGATCAGCAGTACCAGGACAAGAAGTTGATCGGCCAGAGAAATCATTCTGATCACCTGATGACAAGCAAGGTAGAAAACGCCGCCAGGATGGTGGCGGCAACCAGCAGTTGGGGAATACGGATCAGGCGCAGACGCGCCATGACCGACTCGACCACTCCGATGAGGACAGCCAGTTCCAGCATGGAGACCATGAAAAGCACCCAGTCGAGAAGGTGGTTTCCGGTCGAATACGGCAGCGCCAGATGGACAAAAAAGGCCCCCAGCACAAACAGCTTGAGTGCGGCGGCATACTCGATAATCGCCAGGGCCGGGCCGCTGTGGTCAAGCACCATGACTTCATGGATCATGGTCAGTTCCAGATGGGTGTTGGGGTCGTCGAACGGGATGCGGCAGTTTTCGGCCAGCAGCACGATGAACATCCCGCCGACCAGAAGCAGCAGCGCGGCGCTGGTGTGCTGCCAGACACTGAAGTTGATGTTGACCAGCATGCTGGAGAGGGAAAACGAACCGGAGAGGCGCGACAGGGTGATCAGGGCAAAAAAAAGGGTCGGTTCGGCCAGGCAGGAGTAGGTCGCCTCGCGGGCCGATCCCATTCCTTCGAAACTCGAACCGGTATCAAGAGCGGCGGCCATCGTAAAAAAGCGCCCCAGTGCAAACAGGTAGGCGTACAGGATCATATCGCCGTCAAATGAGATCGGTGACGGGTGAGCGCCGAACGGTATCAGCAGTGCGGCGACCCCGGCCGTCGCCAGTGCGACGATCGGGCCGGCCCGAAAGACCCAGCTCGTGGTCGTGCTGAACACGGTCCCCTTCTGCAGCAAACGGAGGATGTCATAATAGGGCTGCAGAAACGGCGCACCGACTCTCCCGGCAAACGCCGCCTTCGTTTTGCCGATTACCCCCAGGAGCAGCGGCGGCATAACGAGCGCCAGCAAAATGTGGATGATACTGTTAGTGATGGTACTCGTCATGGCGGCTCCCACGCGGTCAGTGTGCCCAAAGCATCAGTATAAACAGGGTGGCAAAGATATATATCATATACACATGCATCAGGCCATGCTGCAGTCGCCTCAAAAAGGAGAACGACACCCCGGCCAGGCTGAACAGCGGCGCAATGACCCTCTCCAGAAGCGTTTCGGTCGGGACGTCACTGCAGCGCGCCGCCCCGGGAAAAAGGCCGGACAACGTCGGGCGCTCGACCCGCTGACGCACGATACCATTGAATACCGATACGGCAAGCTCGGAAAACGACGACCCGCCATACTGCACCCGCGGCGTACCGCGCTGATATCCGCACCCCCAGGTAGAAGCGGATGTCACCCGGGCTTTCCCCAGGCGCCATCTCCAAAGCAGCGCCACGACCACGGCAGCCGTCAGCAGCAGAACCCCGGCCAGCGAGAGCCTGCCAAGGATGGCGCCATATTCCGCCGGAACCGCCGTTGAACCTATGTGTGGATATAATGCCTCGATTGCTGGAGTAACCAGACGGAGCGCCAGCTGCGGGGCCACCCCGACCAGCAGGCAGAGCAGGGCAAAAAATGCCATCGGCGCCAGCATCGCCACCCCCGCTTCGTGTGGATGGGCCGCGGCTGGAGTGCGGGGAGTGCCGAGGAAGACCGAGCCGTACAGCTTGGTAAAGGCGATGGCTGCCAATCCACCGACCAGCGCCAGCAGCGGAGCAAGAAAGACCAGGTAGACCATGCTCCCGGCGGTGAGCTGCCTGAAAAAGCCGAGATACAGCAGGAATTCGCTGACAAACCCGTTCAGGGGGGGAATGCCGCAGATGGCAACCGACCCGGTCAGAAAGAGCAGCGCCACGCGCGGCATGCCTTTGCCGAGCCCCCCCATCAGGTTCATCTCCCGCGTTCCGGATGCATGAATAATGGCCCCGGAGCCGAGAAACAGCAGCGGTTTGAAGAAACTGTGGTTAAGAATGTGGAGCAGTGCTCCCGCCATGCCGAGATACAGCAGCGGAACGTTATGGCTTGACACCCCCAGCAGGGCGACTCCGAGCCCGGTCGTGATGATGCCGATGTTCTCGATGCTGCTGCAGGCCAGCAGGCGCTTGATATCGCGCTGTGCCATCGCGAAGGCGATCCCGAGCAGGGCCGAGGTGATGCCGGCCACCGTCAGCACCGCCCCCCAGAGCAGCGGCGGATCATGGAAATAGGTCACCGTGCGGAAGATGCCGTACAGCCCCATCTTCAGCATCACGCCCGACATCAGCGCCGAAACGTGGCTGGGGGCATTGGCATGGGCCGAAGGGAGCCAGATATGGAGCGGCATGATGCCGGCCTTCGCGCCAAACCCGATGAATGCCGCCAGCGCAACCAGCGTGGCAGCCGGAGGGAGCGCCGAAAGCGAGCCGGCCGCCGGCAGCATGAACGAACCGGTCGCGGTCGCCAACAGTGAAAAGTAGACGAACAGCGCCGCGGTGCCGGTGTGAGTCGCAATCAGATAGATGATTCCGGCGCGCCGGACATCCTCCCGTTCATGTTCCGTCACCAGCAGGAAGTAGGCGGAAAGCGCCATGATCTCCCACACCATGATGAAAAACACGCCGTTGCGGGCGGTGAGCAGAACGGCCATCGAGGAGGCCAGCAGGCCGTAGAAGAAGGTCAGGCCGCGTTCGGTGGCACGATGTTCGGCGGCCGGCCAGTACCCGAGCGCAAAGAGGGAGCCGGCGGCGGCAACCAGAAAGACCGGCAGCAGGAAAAATGCCGAAAGGGGATCGATGACAAGCTCGCAGAGACCGAACGGCAGGCTCCAATCAAGCAGGTAGGTAGTCGTTGTATGACTGAAGAGGAGCTTCAGGGAGGCCGGAATTCCGGCCATGGCGGCCAGGATGGTGGCTGCTGCCGCTAT
>JBAVTM010000409.1:0-6258 GCA_049696195.1 Desulfuromonadaceae bacterium
CTGATCAACTCGGTGCGCGGGTGGAGGCGGTGTGTCGTACTATGAAAGGAGGCGCGCGGTAATGAAAATAGCGGTGATAATTCTTGTTGCTCTCATGCCCGCACTCTGTGCTGCCGAAGTCCGCGTGCTGACACTTGACCAGGCGATCGCTATTGCGATGGAGAAAAACCGCGATATCGAAAAGGCGCGCGAGTACGCACAGTATGTCCAGGGGAAATATGTGGAGGAGCGTGCTGCCGCACTGCCGCAATTGTCTTTGAACGGAACGGTGCTGGTCGCTAAGGATGAAAGCCAGAAAATTGCCGGAACCCCCGCCCAGCGTCAGATTGGCCGCATGGTCGATCTGACCCTCTCCCAGCCGCTCTTCACCTGGGGCAAGTTGAGTGCAGGCATTCGGGCCGCTGAAGTCGGGCTGAAAACCGCCGGCCAGCAGCTGCGGCTGTACCGGCAGGCGGCTTACCGTGATGTCGTGGCGGCCTATCACGACATCCAGCTTGCCCGGGAACTGCATCGTCTCGCGCAGGAAAACCGGGCCCAGAAGCAGCGGCATCTGGATGAAGCCGCCCGCAAGTTCAGTGCCGGGGTCGCAACAGACTATGATGTGCTGGCCGCCGAAGTAGCGGCTGAAAATACGGTGCCGGAAGTTATCCGCTCCGAGAACGGTGTCCGGATGGCTCGCGAACGGCTCCGCTTTCTTCTCTCTCTGGGGGACGTAGAGGTTGATGTTGCCGGGTCCCTCGAAGAGACGGCGATCGTGCGCCACCTCCCGGCCGGTTATGACGAGGCGGTTCAGATCGCCGGCACACGTCGCCCGGAACTGTCAGATCTGCGCCTCCGTATCGACATATATGACGAACTGGTAACAATCGCCGCTGCGGACAGTAAGCCGCGCCTTGACCTGAGAGGAGCCGTCGGCTGGCACTGGGCGGACCTGAATGACCCCGGCCCTCCGGTGGATGCCTCCGGTGCGGCCTGGAATGTCGGGCTTTACCTGACGTACCCGTTTTTTGACGGTCTGAAGACGAGCGGAAGGGTTGCCCAGGCCCGGAGCGATCTGCAGACAAAACAGATCGAAGAGGCCAGGATGCTCGATGCGATCGCACTCGAAGTCCGTCAGGCGGAATTTTCATACCACGAGTCCGCCGGGATTCTCAAGGCACTCACCGGTACGGTAACACAGGCCGAACGGCTGGTCCAGATGGCTGAAAAGGGGTATGAATTCGGCGTAAAGATCAGACTCGAAGTCGATGATGCCCAGCTGAACCTGCTCCAGGCCAGGAGTAACCGGGCAAAAGCCCAGCGGGATTTCCGTGTGGCGCAGGTCAATTATCTCTGGGCTATCGGAGTGGCGGGGGAGTAGCACCCGGCGGAGTTCCGGCCGCGGCATTTTGCACGTATATACAATCCTTTTGACTCATTTTAAGCTGCGTGGTACTTTGCACCATTATTTCCCGTCGGAGAAAACCAATGAGTATTGTTGTTGTCGGCACCGTAGCGTTTGACACCGTTGAAACCCCGTTCGGCAGGGGTGAGAATGTTCTCGGGGGCTCAGCCACCTATTTTTCCACCTCGGCCAGCTTCTTCTCCGACGTATCACTGGTTGCGGTTGTCGGAGAAGATTTCCCGGAAGAGCATGTCAGCTTTCTGCAGGGTCGCAACATCGATACCGCCGGTTTGCAGCGCATCCCCGGCAAGACGTTCCACTGGAGCGGCCGCTATGGGTATGACCTGAACGAAGCCCAGACGCTCGATACCCAGCTGAACGTATTGATGGACTTTCAGCCGGACCTCCCGGAATCGTACCGCGATGCCGAATATCTTTTCCTTGCCAATATCGACCCCGACCTGCAGATGCAGGTGCTGGAGCAGGTCCGGAAACCAAAGCTTGTGGCGTGCGACACGATGAATTTCTGGATATCCTCCAAACCGGAAGCTCTGAAGAAGGTGCTGCAGAAGGTTGATATTGTCATCATCAACGAAGGTGAAGCGCGGCAGTTCACCGGAGAAGCCAACCTGGTCAAGGCCGCACGGCAGATCATTGCGCTCGGCTGCAAGCGGCTTGTCGTCAAGCGCGGGGAGTACGGTGTCCTGATGTTCACCGGCGAGTCGGTTTTTGCCGCGCCAGCCTATCCGCTGGAGGAGGTGTTCGATCCGACCGGTGCGGGAGACACGTTCGCCGGAGGTTTTATGGGCTATCTTGCAAATACGGGAGATCTGTCGGAAGAGGGACTGCGTCAGGCGATCGTTTTCGGCAGCGTTATGGCATCTTTCAATGTAGAGGACTTCAGCCTTAATCGTATGAAACGGCTTGAGTATACAGAGATTCAGGCCCGTTTCAGCAGCTTCAAGGCGCTGACAAGCTTCAGGGATATTACTGCCTGACAGTTAGATTGTCTGGTTCGGAAACGCAGAGCGTGCCCAACACCTTACTGGCAAATCAGACAATATAGGGCACGGCATGAAACAACCTTTGCCCGGCCTGCGAGTTATCATGTTTCGTAAGATTGGTAAAAAATGAAAAGCTTTATTTACTCCATAGCGGTACTGCTTCTGCTTCTGACCGTTTCCGGGTGCGTATCCGGTCGGGATCAGGGCAATTTCGGTCCAAATCCGGCTTCTTATCATTATCAGATGGGGATCTCCTATCTTGGAGAGCGCAATTTTTCCTCCGCTCTGTTTGATTTGACCGAGGCCGAGAAGCTTGACCCCGAGAATCCCGACGTACTCTATAACCTCGGCCTGGCCTTTGTCGGAAAAAAACGCCCTGATCTTGCTGAAGCAAAATTCCTGAAAGCAATCCATCTGAAGCCGGACTTCTCTGCCGCGCGCAACGATCTGGGCGTCGCCTACCTTGACCTGAAACGATGGGACAGCGCTATTCAACAGTTCAAAATTGTAAAAGATGATCTTTTTTACGACAACAGTGAAAATGCTTCCATCAATCTGGGATTGGCCTATCTGGGAAAAGGTGATTACCCCAAGGCATTGAAAGAACTGCAGAACGTCGCATCCCTGAATCCGCGTAATCCGGTCGTGCGGCTTTATCTGGGGCGGGTCTGGTTTGCCATGGACAAAAGCGAACAGTCGATTGTCGAATATACCAGGGCGCTTGATATTTACCGTGAATATGGCGCGGCCTACTTTTATCTTGGTCAGGCACAGCTCAAGCTGAACAGGATCGATGCCGCCCGCGCCTCATTCAAAGAGGCGGTACGGCTTGTTCCTGATAGTGAACTGGGTCGCGCAGCTCTTGGCTATCTGGATCTTATCAAGTGAGTGAGGACAAAGTGTCAGATTCGGTTTCAGTCTCGCCGGAAGCCACGAGCGGTTCACCGGGGGCGGTACTTCGTCGTTGCCGGGAGTTTCACGGAATTACGCTTGAAGAAGCCTCGGAAACCACAAAAATCGGCCTTTCTTATCTGAAAGCGCTGGAAGACGACCGGATTCGTGAATTTGCCAATCAGGCGTACCTCAAGGGTTTTCTCCGGATTTACGCCGCCTACCTCGGGCTGAACTCTGACGATGTCGCACGGATGTATGGCAAACTGTTCGGCATTCCAGACGAAAAACCGGAATCTGCCCGCCCGTCCCCCACTCTTGACCGACCACAGCGCCGTCTCGCAGTATTCAAAAAACTGTTGGTCCCGGCCTTATTGCTTGCAGCCATCCTGATTTCCGCGACCTTCTTCAAACGCCCGCCCGCACCCCTTGTTCGTCAGCCGCAGCCGGTTGCGGTCGTTGCCCCGCCACTGCAGAATGCTGCAGTCCAGATCGTGCAAAGTTCCGCACGGGGCGGGACTGCAGTGCAGGACGTTCCATCCCCCAAGCGGGAAAGACGTCCGCCGGACCCACCCGACTCTGAAAAAACCGTGACATCGAACCGGCCGGCAGAGGCGTCCAAGGGGTTCATTTTGAAAATAAAGGTTACCCAGAACGGTACACTAACCTCTACCGTCGACGGCTCCCCCCCGCAACAGTATGAGCTTTCGGTCGGAGATGTCATCGAATGGAAGGCAGAAAAAAAAGTCGCCCTGGAATTGAGCAATGCCGAAGGAGTCGAGGTGGAATTGAACGGTAAGCCGTACAAATCACTCGGCCCTCCCGGCAAGCCCGTTTATGTTGAACTTGATGCCGACGGCGTCAAACAGTAATCAGCACGGGAGAAGTTATTATCGGTGTTTTTTCCGGCAGAAAAATAACGTCGATGCCGCACGTATCCCGTTTGTCGGGTCCCCGGGGATATTCTCCGCTCCTGAGCCGCTCGATATCAGATATAACCCAGAAAGTACATTCAGAGTCTTGACAGTCTGTCGCCCCATGCTAGACTTCCTGTACTTATTAATTGTATGGGAGAACCATCGTGGAGCAGCAATTTAAAAGGATACTGGTCGTAGATGATGAGGAAAACGCCCGTGTGGCGCTTTCGAAAATTCTTGCCCATGAAGGCTATGACGTCTGGTCGGCCGGGAACGGGGTGGAGGCTCTCAATTTTTTGCGCAGCAAAGATGTAGAGCTGATCATTACCGATCTTAATATGCCGGAGATGAACGGATTGATGTTTCTGCGCGAGCTTAACCGCCGCCACCCTTCCAGCAACGTTATCTTGATCACCGCCTACGGCGAGGTCGAGTCGTATCTCGAAGCGATGACCCTGGGTGTTTTTGAGTACATCAACAAACCGGTCAAATATGAAGATCTCAAAAAAGTCATCAACAAGATTTTCAAAACCGTCTGAACAGGCGGCAGCTATCAAGGAGGATACCTATGAAACCGTTTACAAAGATCCTGGCCGCCATCGATTTCTCGGAAAATTCCGAATGTGCCTTTGACTACGCCTTGACACTGGCAACCCAGTTCAACGCCGAACTCACGATTATCCATGTCATTAATGAACCGGTTGATTTGCGCGGTTTTTATGTGCCGCACATCTCTTTTGAGCAGCTTGAGAAAGAGATCGAGGAAAGCGCTGTCAAGATGATGGAAACATTCTGCAGTTCGAAGTTAGGGTCGTTTTCAAATTATAAAACATCTATTGTGACCGGAATCCCGTGCGACGAAATCACGACGGCGGCAACCAGGATGGATGCGTCTCTGATCGTGATCGGAACTCATGGCAGAACCGGTCTTGATCGTATCCTTTTCGGCAGCACGGCAGAGCGGGTCGTACGCACTGCCGGTTGCCCCGTTCTGACGGTCAGGCTCCCGGCCGTTTAGCAAGAGTCGTGAAGAGGGTTATCCCGCCGTGATGACAGTACCAAAATTGAACGCCACAAACATTCCTGTCGTCATTATCGATGACGACAGGAATGTCCTCGAGCTGACCTCGCTCATACTCTCCAAAAACGGATTTCAGCCATTTGTTGCGAGCTCTGCCCACGAAGGGTTTGAACTTGTATCCCGCCATTCTCCGGCATTGGTCATGCTCGATTATATGATGCCGGAAATAGATGGTCTCTCTGCGCTGCGCCGGATCAAGAGCAGCTTTCCTGATACGTATGTCGTGATACTCACCGGCAAAGGGAGCGAAGAGGTTGCCGTTGAACTGATGAAAAACGGCGCTTCAGAGTATATTCTCAAGCCGTTCAACAATCGCAATCTGGTCGGACGGCTGAAAAACGTGGCGAGAATCCGGGAAATCGAGCTGCACAACCGGGAGCTGCAAAAACAGCAGGAGCAGCTGCTTTTCGAAATAGAGCAGTGGAATCTCGAGCTCCTGAAGCGGGTACGTGAAAAATCAGAGGCGCTTCAAGCCGCTCAGGAAGAGATTGCACAGTCTGAAAAACTCGCGGCGCTGGGCTATCTTTCGGCGGGCATGGCCCACGAAATCCGCAATCCGCTCAATTCTATCTCCCTGTTTGTTCAACTAATGCGCCAGACAACGACCGAACCGGATCAACTTGAGCACCAGGCTAAAATCCTGAAAGAAGTTGACCGGATAGATTCCATTATCCGGAAATTGCTGGATACCTCGCGGCGAACCCGGGTCATCTCTTCCAATGTGCAGATCGACCAGGTAATCGACAACGTAATTGAAACCTTTTTGCTTCAAATTGAGGCCAGGAAGATTCAGGTTGAACGACAGTATCAGTGCATACCGCCACCCATTACTGCTGATCCGACCGAGCTGGAGCAGATTTTCACGAATCTTTTTCTGAATGCCCTGGATGCAATGAGCAGCGGTGGCCGCCTTGCTATTGAGGTTTTCGAAAAGGAGGGGAGGGTGATTGTCAGGATTGGTGACAGCGGAACCGGAATAGC
>JBAVTM010000410.1:0-5304 GCA_049696195.1 Desulfuromonadaceae bacterium
GCCTTGGAGACAAAGGGCGCTGTACGTGATGCTCGCGGGTTTACCTCCAGGATATAGACGACAGTGCCTTTGACCGCGTACTGTACGTTCATCAGCCCTTTAACGTTCAGCTCAAGTGCCATCATCACCGTCTGACGGCGGATCTCGGCGATAATTTCCTGGCTGATCGAGTACGGCGGCAGGCTGCAGGCCGAATCACCGGAATGAATGCCCGCCTCCTCGATATGCTCCATGATCCCGCCGATCACCACATCAGTTCCGTCACAGAGGGCGTCAACGTCGATCTCGATCGCCTCGTCGAGAAAGCTGTCAATCAGTATCGGATGTTCCGGCGAAACCAGCACGGCAGTTTTCATATAGCGCTGCAGGTTTTCCTGATCATACACGATTTCCATGGCACGACCACCCAGTACGTACGAAGGGCGAACAACCACCGGATACCCGATGCGTTCCACAACCTTCTCCGCTTCCTCAAAGGAACGGGCGGTACCGTTTTCCGGCTGGAGAAGCCCTAATTTGTGGAGCATCTCCTGGAACCGTTCACGATCCTCGGCACGGTCGATCGCGTCCGGTGATGTTCCAATAATCGGCACACCGGCCTTCTCCAGGGAAACCGCGAGCTTGAGCGGCGTCTGCCCGCCGAACTGCACAATCACTCCGACCGGCTTCTCCTTGGCCACAATTTCCAGAACGTCTTCAAGGGTCAGCGGCTCGAAGTAGAGACGATCGGACGTATCGTAATCGGTGGAAACCGTCTCCGGATTGCAGTTGACCATGATCGTCTCATACCCGTCTTCAGCCAGCGCAAAGGCGCCATGCACACAGCAGTAATCGAACTCGATCCCCTGCCCGATCCGGTTTGGCCCTCCCCCCAGAATCATGATCTTTTTCCTGTCTGTTGGCGCGGCTTCGCACTCTTCTTCATACGTAGAGTACATGTAGGGGGTGTATGCGACAAACTCTGCGGCACAGGTATCAACGCGCTTGTACACGGGGCGCACCCCCAGCGACCAGCGCAGTTCGCGCACCTCATCCTCACCGGACTTCCAGAGTTTGGACAGAAACTTGTCCGAAAAGCCGTACTGCTTGGCTTCCCGCAGCACTTCGATGGAAACGTCCGCAAGGGAGAGGGACTTCAGCTCATCCTCTTTTTCTATAATCTGACGGATATTGTGCAGGAACCAGGGGTCAATGGCGGTATGCTTCTGAATCTCTGTCACGCTCATGCCGCTGCGCAGGGCATCGCCGATGTACCAGAGCCTGTCGGCGTTCGGTACCCGCAGCTTTTCCAGCAGCAGCTGCTGCTCCTTGCCGGTCAGGGCCCGCCTGGTTTCGCTTCCCAGTTCAAACAGGCGGGAATCGAAGCCGCTGACTCCGATTTCAAGCGACCTGATCGCTTTCTGGAATGATTCCTTGAAGGTCCTGCCGATCGACATGACTTCACCGACCGACTTCATCTGCGTCGTCAGGGTTGCATCGGCGGCCGGGAATTTCTCGAACGTGAAGCGGGGAATTTTGGTGACGACGTAGTCGATACTCGGCTCGAAACAGGCGGGAGTTTCGCGGGTGATATCGTTGGTAACCTCATCCAGCGTAAAGCCGACCGCCAGCTTGGCCGCGATCTTGGCGATCGGGAAACCGGTCGCCTTGGAGGCCAGGGCTGACGACCGCGACACCCGGGGGTTCATCTCGATCACGACCAGACGCCCGTCACGCGGATTGATGCCGAACTGGATGTTGGAGCCGCCGGTATCAACACCGATCTCACGAATGATCTTCAGCGAAGCATCGCGCAGGATCTGGTACTCCTTGTCGGTCAGGGTCTGGGCGGGGGCAATAGTGATCGAGTCACCGGTATGAACCCCCATCGGATCAAAGTTCTCGATCGAGCAGATGATCACGACGTTATCGGCAGTGTCGCGCATAACCTCCAGCTCGTACTCTTTCCAGCCGATCACCGATTCCTCGATCAGTATTTCATCGGTTGGCGAGGCATCAATCCCCCCAATCGCCATTTTTTCGTATTCCTCGAGATTGTAGGCGATGCCGCCGCCGCTTCCCCCCAAGGTGAATGAAGGCCTGATGATGGCCGGGAAACCGATGGTTTTGATAACTTCCATCGCTTCGGCATGGTTGTGTGCCAGACCTGAATTGGGTACCGCCAGTCCGATCTTCTCCATTGCCGCCTTGAAAAGAGTGCGGTCCTCTGCTTTCTTGATTGCCGGCAGCTTGGCGCCGATCAGCTCCACACCGAATTTTTCCAGGATGCCCATCTCAGCGACGGACACCGCGGTATTGAGTGCCGTCTGACCACCCAAAGTCGGCAGTATCGCATCGGGGCGCTCCTTCTCGATGATCTTGGCGAGGATTTCCGGTGTAACCGGTTCGATATAGGTACGGTCGGCAAAATCAGGGTCGGTCATGATGGTGGCCGGATTGCTGTTCAGCAGCACAACCTCGTATCCCTCTTCCTTCAATGACTTGCAGGCTTGAGTGCCGGAATAATCGAATTCACAGGCCTGGCCGATGACGATCGGGCCGGCGCCGATAATGAGGATCTTTTTGATATCAGTTCTTTTAGGCATGTATACACTACTCCTTCGTGTGATTATCGAAATATGAAGAAAACGGCTCCGGCCAGACAGCATCCGGCCCAGAGGTAATTCCAGGTGAGACTCGTTCCCATATAAAAAACAGCAAAGGGAACAAATACCATCAGGGTGATGACTTCCTGCATGATCTTCAGCTGGGCCAGACTGAACCGGCCATAGCCGATACGGTTGGCCGGGACCTGGATCAGGTATTCAAAAAATGCGATCCCCCAGGAAACCGCTACCGCGATCAACCAGTGGCGGGTACGCAGGTTCTTCAGGTGCGCATACCAGGCAAAGGTCATGAAGACGTTGGAAATAACCAGCAGGACGATCGTTCTCATACCGCCCCGCGTTCCTCGTCAAGATCCTGCACCCACCCGTTTTCAAGACCCGCATTTTCGAGCGCCTGGGCAGCCGCATCGTACTCTTCATGGTTCACGGGGCGACCCATTCCGGTCGTTTCTGCCGCCCTGTGCGCCGGGAAGTACTGGCTCATCAGGGAAATATGGGTTTCCCTCCCAAGGTTTTCAGCGATCCAGGGGAGGGTTTCCAGCGTCCCCGCCAGCCCCCCCGGCAGGACGAGATGCCGGACGATCAGGCCACCAGTCGCAATCCCTTCTTCGTTCACGGTGAGATGCCCAACCTGCCTGAACATCTCTGTAACCGCCGTCCGGTTGATCGGGCAGTATCCGGGGGCGGACGAAATTTCGACCGACGGTACATTGTCGCTGTATTTCATGTCGGGCAGATAGATCGCCACGACTCCATCCAGCAGCTGCAGGGCATCAACCTTTTCATACCCGCTGCTGTTCCAGACGATCGGCAGGCAGAAACCCTGCGGTATCGCCAGCCATAGCGCCGCCAGGATCTGCGGCAGGTAGTGGGTCGGAGTGACAACGTTGATGTTATGGACACCCTGACGCTGCAGCCTGAGCATCCGTGCCGCCAGATCGGCCGTGGTGATCTCTTCACCGTTACCGAACTGGCTGATAGGAAAGTTCTGGCAGAAAACGCATGCGAGGGAACAACCGGAGAAAAATATCGTGCCGGATCCTTTCGTCCCCGAAATCGGCGGTTCCTCTCCCCTGTGGACATTGGCCGAGGCTATCTTCGGTTTCACCCCTGCGCCGCAGATGCCCCGCTCCCCTTTGGTGCGGTTGACGCCGCAGTCATGGGGGCAGAGATCGCAGGCCGCCAGCCGCCGGTAAGCTTCGCGAATCCGCTGAAGCAGCTCTCCCGATTGATAAAGATCATGATAATTCATAACTTGAGTTCTGAACCTTATCCGTGTCAGTGCCCTTTATGCTTTTCCATCAACTCCACAAACCGCCCGAACAGATACTGCGAGTCATGCGGCCCCGGCGATGCCTCGGGATGGTGCTGCACCGAGAAGATCGGCAGAGTACAATGGCTGATACCTTCCACGGTCTGGTCATTCAGGTTCTCATGACCCAGGCACGCCACATTCCCCAAAGAATCGAGATCAACGGCAAAGCCGTGATTCTGGGAGGTGATCTCGACCTTGCGGGTGGACATATCCATAACCGGCAGGTTGGAACCATGGTTGCCGAACGGGAGCTTTGACGTTTTGCCCCCGAGGGCCAGTCCAAGCAGCTGGTGCCCGAGACAGATGCCGAAGATCGGTATTTTGCCGACGAATTTTTTAAGTTCCTCCTGCACCTGCAGCAGCGGCTCGGGGTCACCCGGGCCATTGGAGAGGAAGATGCCGTCAGGATTCATGGCCAGAGCCTCCTCGGCCGGGAAGGAAGCAGGCACGACGGTCACATCGCAGCCGGCATCCACCAGACAGCGCAGGATGTTGTATTTGATGCCGAAATCATACGCCACGACCTTGTACTTCAGGCTGGATGGATCCACCTGGGGATACCCTTCCGCCAGATCCCACACCCCCTCACTCCAGTGGTAGGGCGTGAGGCAGGAAACGCCGGAGGCCAGGTCCAGACCGGTCATGCTCGGTACGGCACGGGCCTTGGCAATCAGGCTGGCGTGGTCCAGGTCAACGGTGGAGATGATCCCGTTCTGCGCGCCCTTGTCCCGCAGGTGACGGGTCAGGGCGCGGGTATCGATCCCCTGGATGCCGACCACGCCGTTCTCCATAAGATAGGAGGCAAGAGACATGGTGGCACGCCAGTTCGAGTAGCAGTCAAGATACTCCTTGACGATAAAGCCGGACAGGAACAGGCCGCGGCTTTCGATATCCTCGGGGTTGACGCCGGTGTTGCCGATCTGCGGATAGGTCATGGTGACCATCTGCCCCTTGTAGGATGGATCGGTCAGGACTTCCTGATAGCCGGACATGGCGGTGTTGAAGACCACTTCGCCGGTTGCCTCTCCCGGTGCTCCGAATGATTTCCCTTCAAAAATGCGCCCGTCGGCGAGCGCAAGAATTGCTTTCATAGACCGCTTCTCCTGAATTCTGTTTTTATCGTTTGTACACAACCTTACCGTTTACAATGGTCGCCGCGGCGCCACCTTTGAGCTTTTGCCCGAGCCAGGGGGAGTTCTTGGACTTGCTGGCCAGCTTGTCAGCCTCTACAACCCACTCGATCGCGGGGTCGATCAGCGTGATGTCGGCAATTGAACCGGCCTTAAGGGTAGCGCGATTCAGCCCGAGGATATTCGATGGGTTGCACGACATTTTCTCAATCAGTTGATTAAGTGTCAGGACCCCCTCATCGACCAGGAAGAG
>JBAVTM010000411.1:0-5685 GCA_049696195.1 Desulfuromonadaceae bacterium
GCGCAATACGCTCTGCATCTCATCGCAGGTCGGCTGTGCGATGGCGTGCGAATTCTGCCTGACCGGAACGTTCAAGCTGACCCGCAACCTTACCACGGCCGAGATCGTCAACCAGATCATGGCTGTCAAACGCGATCTGGTCCGCAATCCACCCGCCGTGCAGTCAGGCGGAGGGCACCTTCCTGAAAATGACGATGACGACAGTGATGACAGCAGCCCTGAGTCGCCGGCCGCTATCCGCAATATCGTGCTGATGGGGATGGGCGAGCCGCTCCACAATCTTGATAACGTCATCCCGGCCATCCAGATCATGATTGACGGCAATGGCCTGCAGCTCTCCAACCGCCGGGTAACCGTCTCCACCTGCGGTCTGGTGCCGGAGATGGAGCGACTGGGGCGCGAGATTCCGAACGTCAACCTGGCCGTGTCGCTTAACGCCACGACAGACGAGTTGCGAAACCGGATCATGCCGGTGAACCGGAGCTATCCACTCAAAGAGCTTTTGAAGGCGTGCAAAGAGTTTCCGCTGCCGGGACGACGCAAGGTCACGTTCGAATATGTGATGCTCGGGGGGGTAAATGATTCGCTGGAGGATGCCAGGCGGCTGCTGAAGCTGATCAGTGATATACCGAACAAGGTTAACCTGATACCTTTTAACGAACATGAAGGATGCGGTTTCAAGGCGCCGACCCGTGCGGCAATCGACGCATTTCACAAGTACCTGATCGACCGGCATGTGACGGTCATCACCCGCGACAGCCGGGGTGGGGATATTTCTGCCGCCTGTGGTCAGTTGAAGGGAAAGCTGGAAAAGAAGTAACGAGCTGAAACAAAGGTGTAAAACCATAAAAACGGCACTTCATCCCACGCGACCAGAAGTAGGTGCCTCCAGGCAAGGCGCGAAGACCCCCTAAAAAGGTTAAAGACGTTATTTTGATTTTCAGTTTTAATCATTTGTTTTCTTCGCGAACTTCGTGACTTCGCGTGAGCAACTGTTTTTCTAGATACCGCAAAGGCCTCTGGGGAATACCCCAGAGGCCTTTGCTTTTTAGAAAACAGTGAGACTTTTACGCCTGTGGACGGCGTGAACGATACTCGATTACCGGTTCGTGCCGAGCAGCAGGTGCGCTGCGTGGTGCGCTTCCGGCCGGTTTCGTCGATTTGCTCCAGGATTTTGCCTGGCCGTCACGACCGCCGGCCGGTTTGCCGAAGCGTCCCGCAGGACCGCCGGGGCCGCTTTTCCGGGGGCCGCCGCTACGTCCGGCAGGCTTGCGAAGGGTCGTTGTCGGTTCATGCCCGGCGATCTGCAGTTCCGGCAGTTTTTTGCCGATAAAGCGCTCGATGCGCTCCAGGTAATTGCGCTCGCCAGCCGATGCGAATGAGATGGCGATTCCGGTTGCTCCGGCGCGGCCGGTGCGGCCGATACGGTGCACGTAATCTTCTGCAAAGCGGGGCAGGTCGAAGTTGATGACATGGCTGATACCGGTTACGTCCAGACCACGGGCAGCAACATCGGTTGCCACCAGCAGACGGATACCGCCGCGACGCATACGATCGATGGTCTTGTTGCGGGCCATCTGGGTCATATCACCGTGCAGGGCGGCTGCCGGGTAACCATTGCGGGAGAGCTCACGGGACAATTCATCGGCATCACGTTTGGTGGCGGAAAAAATAATGGCACGGGTCAGTTCGGAATCGCTGACCAGATGATTGAGCAGCTCTTTTTTATGGTTAAGGTTGTCGGTAACATGCAGGCGCTGTTCGATCAGTGCGTGCGATGAGGTGCTGACGGCCAGCTGAATCCGCTTCGGTTCACGCATCATCTTCTCGGCCAGTCGCGCGATGTCACCTTCCATGGTGGCAGTGAACATCAGGGTCTGGCGATTGGAAGGAGTGCGCTCGACGATCTTGTTGATGTCTTCGCTGAAACCCATATCGAGCATGCGGTCGGCTTCATCAAGAACCAGCAGCTCCAGGCGGTCGAGACGGATGCTGCCGCGCTCAATGTGGTCTACGAGGCGGCCGGGAGTGGCGACGATGATGTCAACCGGTGCGGAAAGGAGGCGCAGCTGCTCGCGATAGGGCATGCCGCCCAGGATCGTGCCGCAGCGGGGGCGGATGCCGCGACCGTAGTTGCGGGCGGATTCCATTACCTGGCCGGCCAGTTCACGGGTCGGTGCCAGGACAAGAATTCGCGGCCCTTTGCCGGGGAGTGTCGATTTTTTCGTCAGGAGCTCAAGAGCCGGCAGCACGAAGGCGGCGGTCTTGCCGGTGCCGGTCTGGGCGGTGGCGATCAGGTCGTGGCCAGCCAATACCAGAGGTATTGATTGTTCCTGAATGGGGGTCGGGGTTGTGTAGCCGCAGGCGGTAATCGCCGAGAGGATGGCCGGGTTAAGGCCCAGTTCTTCAAACGTCATGTTAATTCCTTTTCTGGGAGCGGTGTAAAGACAAAAGCGCACACGAACCGGGGAATCAAACAGATGATTCCAGGAAAGGTAAAATGCAGTAACGTGCGGGCAGACAATAAATCTTCGCCTGCCGTACGTTCTGCTTGTTTCAATCGGGGATTGAAGATGCAGGGGGGGCAGAATGCGATGATCAAAAGAGAAGCGACGGACACCATACCGTTGCTTCGTGTGGCACAACAATTAGACACCATAGATGTTTTTCGTTTCAAATGCAAGCATTTAATATCACACCCGGTCCGCCGATTGCGTATACAGCGGATTCAGCTCTTGTACATTGATCCTGCGTCGTGCTAACGTCATCAATTATGTTTATCAAGCAGCATCAAGGGGAGTGTCGCGTGTCAAAACAGTACGTCAGTGAGATAAAAGACCGTGATCCGGTCAATGCCGTATTTCTGGTCAAGGACAAGATTCTGGCCATGGCCAAGAACGGCAAGCCGTACATGAACCTGCGTCTGATGGATAAGAGCGGCGACATCGAAGCAAAGGTATGGGACAATACGGAGCTGCTTGACAAGCAATTCGACAAGGATGACTTCGTCAAGGTGCGCGGCAAGGCCTCGGTCTATATGAACAAAATGCAGGTCGTCATAGCGGAGATCATCAAGGTGCCGGAAGAGCAGGTTGTGCTGGCCGATTTTCTCCCCGAGTCGCCGCGCGACGGCGCCGAAATGCGGCAGGAATTGGCCGACACGGTTGCCGCGCTTGGCAACCCGCATCTGAAAGGGCTGATGGAGGCCTTTCTGGCCGATGAACCGTTTATGCGGCTGTACTGCCAGGCTCCCGCCGCCAAGGGGATGCACCATGTCTATCTGGGGGGGCTGCTGGAGCATTCGCTTTCACTGGTCAAGCTGGCCAAGGCCATTACTCCGCTGTATGGCGGCATAAACGAGGACCTGCTGACCGTCGGGTCGCTTCTGCACGATGTCGGCAAGATCTACGAAATGAGTTTTGAGCGGGCCTTCGATTACACCGACGCCGGCAAACTGTTGGGACATATCACGATCGGCGTGGAGCTGGTCGATGAAAAGATTCGCCTGGTGGATGGCTTCCCGCGCGAACTGGCTCTGCTGCTCAAGCATATGCTGCTTTCCCACCACGGCCAGTACGAATATGGTTCGCCCAAGCGTCCCAAGACGATCGAAGCAACCATCCTTAATTATCTGGACGATCTCGACTCGAAAATCAACGGCATCCGGGCCCACATCGCCAAAGAAACCGCTTCTACGTCACGCTGGACCGCGCATCACCGGCTGTATGACCGCTATTTTTTCAAGAGCAACGGGATGGACGGGGAGACGGATGGCGAGCAGGAGGTGGTGTGCGTACAGGATGAAACCTGTCAATCGTCGCCGGAGCCTGCGGAGAGAGCGGCCGTTCGCGAGGAACGGCAATCGTTCAACAACCAGCCGCTCAAGGGGCTGGAAAATCTGAAACTCTTTTAGTAATTACAGGGGCTGTTATTCAGCCCCTTTTCATTTCTATCTGCAATTCTGAAATCTTCTTTCTCAAGGTATTCCGGTTGATGCCGAGAATGTCGGCCGCCTTAACCTGATTCCAGCGGCATTTCTCCAGCACCAGGCGAATCAGGGGGCGCTCGACCTGTTCCAGCACCATCGCAAAAATATCCCCCTTATCAAGCCCCTCTATGCCGTTCATACAGGATCGCAATTTCAGATCGACCAGCTCTTCCAGCGAGGTTTCCTGCGTTCCGGGCTGCGTAAGCTCCTTCACCGGGAGCAATCCCCCGAAATCAAGCGCCGTCAGCAGCGGATCGTTTGAAAGAATCACGGCCCGCTTGATCGAATTTTCGAGCTCGCGCACGTTGCCGGGCCAGGAATACGACTTAAGGAGCGCCAGCGCGTCATCAGTCAGCCGTTTGGGAGAAACCGACATCTCCGTGCAGGAGCGCGACAGGAAGTAGTTGGCCAGGTCGGGGATATCGTCGCGGCGTTCGCGCAGCGGGGCGAGGGTGATCGGCACGACATTCAGGCGGTAGTAGAGGTCCTCGCGGAACTCCTTCTGGCGCACCTTTTCGACGAGTGACTGGTTTGTCGCGGCGACAATCCTGACATCCACGGGAATGGTCTGGTTTCCGCCGACCCGGGTGACCTCCTGCTCCTGAAGTACCCGCAATATCTTGGCCTGCAGATCGAGCGGCATATCTCCGATTTCATCCAGAAAGAGGGTGCCGTGATTGGCCTGCTCGAACTTCCCCTGCTTCCGCTCTCCGGCGCCGGTGAAGGCCCCCTTCTCGGAGCCGAACAGTTCGCTCTCCAGCAGGTCACGGGGAATGGCGGCGCAGTTGATCGCCACAAACGGCTTCCCGAGCCGTTCCGAATTGAAATGGACGGCTCGCGCCACCAACTCCTTACCGGTGCCGGATTCCCCCTGGATCAGGATGGTGACATCGCTGACGGCCACCTTGCCGATGGTCTTGTAGACCTCTTGCATGGCCGCTGAATTGCCGACGATGTTTTTTTCGACCTGATAGCGCTCCTTGAGTTCCTGCTTGAGAGTGACAACCTGCCCGGCAATATCGCGGGCCCGGGCGACCTTCTCGATGATGGCATCGATCACGTCCAGATCGAACGGCTTGGTGATGTAGTCGTACGCACCCCGCTTCATCGCCTCCACCGCATTTTTCATGCTGGCTTCGGCCGTCATGATGACAACGAGCAGATCGTTGTTCAGCTCACGGACCTTGTCCAGGAGGTCAAGTCCGGTGATGCCGGGCATCTTGATGTCGAGGATGGCCAGATCGTAGCAGTTGTCCTTGATCAGTTCCAGCGCATGGCGGCCGTCGTGGGCCAGGTCCACGCTGAACCCTTTCTGCTTGAGCGCCTTTGAAAGCACCCAGCGGATACTTTCTTCATCATCGGCTACCAGTATTCTGTTGAGCGGCATGGGGTACCTCTTTTATTAGGTTCAAGGTTCAAGGTTCGAGGTTTTTGGTTCTCCTCGGTCCTCGCTCCTGTTTTATCTTACCAGCGGCAGCAGTACCGTAAATTTAGTGCCGTGCCCCGGATCCGATTCGGCCTTGATCATGCCGCGATGCTCCGAGACGATCTTGTGGCAGATGGTCAGCCCAAGGCCGGTGCCGCCTGATTTGGTGCTGAAAAACGGCGTCCAGATGTTTTCCAGATCCTCCTGGGGTATGCCGGGGCCGTCGTCAGCCACCTCGATGGCAACCATCCGCGAATTGCGCTCGTTCTGT
>JBAVTM010000412.1:0-2993 GCA_049696195.1 Desulfuromonadaceae bacterium
TGATGATGGCACTTGAGCTGAACGTTAAAGGGCTGATGAACGTACAGTACGCGGTCAAAGGCACTGTCGTCTATATCCTGGAGGTAAACCCGCGAGCATCACGTACAGCGCCCTTTGTCTCCAAGGCGACCGGACGGCCGCTCGCCAAGATAGCAGCCCGCGTCATGGCCGGAAAAACCCTGAAAGAGCTGGGGGTAGTCAGCGATATCATTCCGAAACACATTTCAGTAAAAGAAGCGGTATTTCCGTTTGTGAAATTCCCCGGTGTCGATACCCTGCTGGGGCCCGAAATGAAATCAACCGGCGAGGTAATGGGGATCGGTGAAACCTTTGCCGAGGCCTTTGCCAAATCGCAGTTGGGGGCAAATGTAAAGATGCCGCTGTCCGGAAATGTCTTCATCAGCGTGAGGGACGCAGACAAGAAACATGTTGTCAGCGTTGCCGAAAAACTGTATAAAGCCGGATTCGGTATACTGGCAACCGGCGGGACGGCTCTGTTTCTTGAAGAAAAGGGGATTCCGGTCCGGCGCGTCAACAAGGTGCTGGAAGGGCGTCCGCATATTGTTGATGCCATCAAGAACGGAGAGGTTCAGCTGGTGCTTAACACCACTCATGGCGCCCAGGCGGTGGCCGATTCCTTCTCGATCCGGCGGGAGGCCTTGATGAATGGTCTTGCGTATTATACAACCGTTGCCGGTGCAAAAGCGGTCGCCGACAGTATACTTTCCCTGCAGACCCAGGAGTTGAGCGTCAAACCGATTCAGGATTATTTAGTAAGTTAAAAGTTGTTTTCTGCACAATAATTGCAGAAAATAGCTTCGTTAACGCACGTATCCTGTTTATCAGGGCTAGTTGAATTATTTAATACAGGAGCAGACAACTCGATGTCCCATACAATACCATTAACAAAAGAGAGTTTCGAATCGCTGCAGGAAGAATTAAAGCGGCTTGTCCGCGAGGAGCGCCCCAAGGTCATCCAGGACATTTCTGAAGCACGTGACCATGGCGATCTGTCGGAAAATGCCGAATACGATGCCGCCAAAAATCGCCAGGGATTCATAGAAGGGCGCATTCAGGAAATCAACGGCAAACTGGCTCGGGCGCATGTCGTGGATCTCTCCGGCTTGAAACCGGATAAGGTCGTGTTTGGCTGCACGGTGACCGTGTACGACACCGCTTTGGAAGAAGAGGTAACGTACAAAATCGTCGGCGAGGATGAAGCCGATATTAAACTGAGCAAAATATCCTGTACGTCACCGGTTGGAAAAGCGCTGATCGGCCATAAGCTCGATGATTCGGTCAAGGTAATCGTCCCGTCCGGGAAAAAAGAGTACGAAATAATCGATATCAAGTATGAGTAGGTGCAGAAAGAGCACGCTGTCTCAATCAAAGGGGTATTAACCATGGCAGACAAAATTTCCAAAGAAATGACATTTTTCGAGCTTATGCGCACCTATCCCGAGTCGGTCAAGGTTCTCCAGAAACATAATCTTGGTTGCATCGGCTGCATGGGGGCCCAGAACGAAAGTCTTGAACAGGGTGCCCGGGCACACGGCCTGGATATTGATACACTGCTGAGTGATTTGAACGCGGCCATAGGTTAACAGGACCACTGTTGAGACCCTCTGCGACCCCCATGGACTTTTTCCTGGGGGTCGCTCTGTTTGACGGTATACCGACACGACATCATCCGCTTCCACGAGGCTGCAAGTGAATCGACCAGTTAAACCCCATGCTTTCACGAATGCTTTCGAAACACTCTCCCGTGACTATCTCCAGGGCAAGGAAGAGGTGCTGCGTCTTTCCGTGATTGCCCTCCTTGTCGGTGGGCACATTCTGGTAGAGGATCTGCCCGGCCTCGGCAAGACGACCGTAGCCCTAGCGCTTGCCGGAGTCACCGGACTCTCCTTCGGCAGGGTGCAGTGCACCAGTGACCTGCTCCCCTCCGACATCACCGGGCTATCGATCTTTAACCGCGAAGAGGGGCATTTCAGTTTTCAGCCCGGACCGATCTTCAACAATATTGTGCTGCTGGACGAGATCAACCGTGCCATGCCGCGTACACAGAGTGCCATGCTGGAGGCGATGGAGGAGCGGCGCGTGACGATCGAAGGGGTCACACACCCGCTGCCGGATCCGTTCATGGTGTTTGCCACCCAGAATCCCTCTGACCAGAGCGGTACCTTCCTGCTGCCGGAATCGCAGCTTGATCGTTTCCTGATCTGCACCGGGATCGGCTACCCGGCGGAACAGCTGGAACGGCAAATCATAGCCGGCGGCGGCATCCGCGAACGGATCGGCAGCATGGCGCCGCTGGTAACATCAGACGAGATTATTGCCGCCAGGAAAAACGTTCATTCGGTCTATCTCTCGGACAAGGTCCTTTCCTATATCCACGCAATTGTACTGGCAACCCGTTTCCACGATCTGATTCAGACCGGTCTTTCAACCAGGGCCGCCATCAATCTTGCCCAGGCGGCCAAAGCGGCCGCTTTTCTGGCCGGTCGTGACTATGTTGCACCGGATGACGTCAAGGGCATCGCCGTTGCGGTCTCTGCCCATCGATTGACCATGCGGAGCGAGATGACGACCGTTGACAGGGGAGGGGTGTTACGTACGATCATCGCCGGCATAGCGTTGCCTTTGGTCTGAAAATCAGTACATCCGGGGCGCTCTATGTCCTGATCACGCTCCTGATCGGCTTTGCTGCGGTTAATACCGGCAATAACCTGTTGTTTCTGGTCGTTGCCGGCTTACTGGCGTTCATGTCGGTAACCGGTCTGGCCGGAATGTATAATATCAAGAAGCTGATTCCGGATCTGCACCCTCCCGAAGAGGTGTATGCCGGGATTCCGGCACCTTTCCGCCTGTCGGTGCGAAACAGCAAGCGCTACCTCCCATCGTTCCTGATCCGCCTTGAGTGCAGCAGCGGCCAGGCCGCTGTTTTTCCTGTCGTAATCCGGAAATCCGTATGTGACGTCACTGTTTTGTTT
>JBAVTM010000413.1:0-3174 GCA_049696195.1 Desulfuromonadaceae bacterium
CCGATACGGACTAGAGGCGATTGGTCTTGCATGGGTTCCGTTAATTGACTGCCAGTTCCAGTTATATAACCTCACCTGGCTGGATTTCGCACTAGGGCTCAATATCTGGAAGAAACGGCAACTGTTCCGGTTTAGTGCCGGCTCGGATATCAAGAAGGCCGGGGTTGCCTGACTGACTTTTGGTCAGCGGAATCTATTTGGGAGGTATTGCAAAATTACGGCCGAAGTTGATAGTTGCGTCATTATCTTGGAACTCGATGCAGGCGGATGATGAAGGGATGGTTCCTCTAGAGGGGTTGGCTTTTTTTAAACTCCAAGGCGAAAAGGTACATCTTTTTGGCCATTTCCAGCCTTTTCAGGTAAACCTTGCGGGAATGCTCCTCAAGCTTTTCGATTACCGGCTTCAAGGCGTCACATCTGGCAATAAGAGACCTTAACCCATCCGGAGCCAGTGTCATGACATCTTGCGTCATTGAGGACAGTTCCTCGAATTCTTTTTTCCAATCTTCACCGGCGTAGAAGGGGATTGTTGCGTCGGCGAATGTTGTCAGCGGATGGCACAGTGACAGCGACTGGAGAGTCAGGATGGCCAGCAACATGGTTACTAAAGATGCCCTCACCATTTACGTTGCTCTTTCTCCTTGATGGCGGGATGACATCCCTGACAGTGATTTATCGGGAAGGCTACGTTCAGATGGCAGACGCCGCAGAATTTGCCATCCAATATTGCGTCCATGGAAAAATGCTTGGTAGTTTTCTTCTTGATATTGAAGATGTCGGGATGGCAACTACTGCAGTCCAGCCATTCAACGTGGGCCTTATGTGGAAAGATGGCCGGAGAGACGATGCTCCATTCGGACTCGAGGATGAGTGTCTTGTTAAAAGGGATGTCCTGGGGCCTCTGTTTGAGTTGTCTTGCCGGAGAAATCATTCCTCTATTCAAGGATTCGCCCCAGTTGATCCAGTTGCCAAAAGGCGTGGTAGGGTAGGGCTTTTGTTGAAACTCTGCAAACTTTTCCGCAGAATATGCGATGTTGCCGTTATGGCACTTTTCGCAGTTTCCGTTGGCCCGGAAAGCAATTCGGCCGTTATGGCACGCTCCGCAATACCTGCCTGCCCGGTTGTCTGCCTCGGTAATCTCGGTTGTGTTGACCTTCATGTTGAATTCCAGATCGGTATGGCAAACCCGGCAGGTGAATTTCCTGCGGTGCAGCCAGTGGGAAAAGGTGACCGGCTTGACACCTTTATTGGTGGAAATCCGGTCGATAAGAACATTGCCGTATTCTTCGGGTGGAGGAAGGGGGCGCAGGGTATAAACAGCTCCATAATCGCCATCTGAAGCGATGGAAAGCTGAAAGAACAGCATCCCCCCAAGGATCAGTAACGCTATTGAACTGGTTTTGAATGGCATTTTTGGCAATCTATCTGGCGAAATGCGACGGTGTCATGGCAAACACCGCAGTATTTCCCCTCGAACATGTCGGTCATTGAGTATTTGGTGCCGCCTTTTTTGACGTTGAAGATATCCGGATGGCAAAGCTCACATCCGTTCCATATTGTGTGCTTCCGGTGGGAAAAAATGATGTCGGGCATCCCTCCGACCTTGGATGTAAGATCAAAATCCTTTTGCACGGGTAACGGTTCCATCTTGAACGAAATCCCCTCCAGGTAGTCAATCAGTTTTATCATCCCCATTGCTTCAGCCTTCTCCCAGTTGATACCGTTGCCGAACCTTCCCTTGGGGAGGTTTTGCGCAAAGTTGGCGAACGCCTGCTGCTTGTTGGAATTTCGCCCAGTCTGGTGACACCTTTCGCAGCGCTTGACGTCGCTCTTCGAGAAGTTTTTGCTGCATGCCTGGAAAATCTTTTCAGAGCCGTAAAGCCTCACGCCGTTATGGCAGCTTCCGCAGAAAGACCCTTTCATATTATCGGCGGCTGTGATTCCCGACCCGTTCGTTTTCATGCTAAAACCAAGATCAACATGGCAGAGGCGACAGGTATATTTGCTCCTGTGTATCCAGTGGTCGAAGACAACCGGGGCAAGGCCGGCTTTTGATGAGAAGTTGTCAATGGTAATGGTCCCGTACTCGTAGGGGCGTTGTGTTCTTTTTCCGCCCCCCCCCTGCGCAAAGGCTATGCCAGTGACAGTAAGCAGAATAACTAGTACTTGGAACAGCTTTCTCATGTAGCCCCCTCCATTAATTGAACAAGTGATTATTTTTTCTGATTATGGTGTATTATTCGAAAAAGTCAAACGGGAAGTTCGCTCATACATTGACTGCTCTTTAATTGAGGGAAAAACTTGGAGAGAAACCTGCATCCAAAAAAAGGTTCAACGTCATTATTCAGGAGAATGGTCGGATGAAAGAGGCGGACGCAGTATCTGAAACAACCGGGGCTCTGAAAGGAGCCGGAAACAATCATGTTAAATCGCATATACGATTATTAATACTTGGTTTATTGACGTTTATCGCAGTCCCGGCATCAGGAGCGTCGGTGGCCGAACCGATGCACGGAGAAATCGCCAAATACGAGGGTGCTCGTACGTGCGCCGAATGCCATGACACGGCGGCAAAAGAAGTGATGGAAAGTCTGCACTATCAGATGAAAGGGGAACCACGCTTCATCGAGGGGTGGGAGAAGGGGAAGAATGCCGGCTTTTTGTCAGAGTTCTCCCCACTTTATCACACCTATGCCGGTATTGACTGGCTTGAAACGATCAAGCCGGCGGGCGCTGCCCGGCAAGAGCAGCCGAACGGCTGTGCTGTATGCCATACGGGACTGGGTAAGCAGCCGAGTCCGATTGGCAAGCTTACAGCCGATGATATTGAAAATATCGATTGCCTGATCTGTCACGGCCCCGATTATCGGCGAGTCGTAGTCAAAGAGGTGAAAATAGTTAAAGAGAAAGTAATTGTTAAGGAAAAAGGAAAAAAGAAAGGAAAATGGGTAGAAAAAGAGAGGGAGATAAATAAAGAGGAGTTTCGGTTCAGGACTGCTCCGGCAACGGGTGTAGATGTGCTTAAAGTTGCCCGCCAGGCGCAAAAACCTTCAGCTGAGATGTGTCTTCGTTGTCATGGCGCACCCGGCAGCGGGAATTTCAGGCGTGGGATCGCCGGCGGGGAAAATGACGTGCATTTTTCCATGGGGATGAGCTGTACGGAATGTCATACCG
>JBAVTM010000414.1:0-2690 GCA_049696195.1 Desulfuromonadaceae bacterium
CTGTCAATTGATTCATACAGGGAGGATAAATTCAGATACAGCTCGAGATTCTCCCGATTCGCTTCAATCGCTTCCTTGAAAACGGCAATTGCAGCGTCGGTTTTGCCCTGCTCTTTCAATATAAGTGCGATATGGCTGACCGCTTCAAAATACTGGGGTGAATTGTGGGAAATTTTGCTGAACTCGGAAAAGGCATTGTCGAGATCACCTTTCCCTTCATAGGCAATGCCGCGGTAGAGGCGGATATTACCTGCGGAAGGATCTTTTTCAAGCATGCCTCCAAATACGGCAATCGCATCATCAAACTGTTCAAGTTCGAGGTGTACCAGCCCGATTTTCCGTAATGTTTCCTGACCTCCCAGACCTGATTGAGCAGCCAACTTGAGATATTCGAGCGCTTCAGGAAATCGGCGCTGTTGGAGCAATAACTGGGTCAGGCGCTGCAGTACCGCAACACGATGTTCATCCTGACCAAGCAGCAAACGGTAGGTATCTATCGCCTGCGAGTAGTCGCCCATGGCCTCGTAGGTTGCCGCCTTATCAATAACCGCCTGGTCAAATTCCGGTTTTAGTTCCAGCACCCTGTTAAAATACCCGAGAGCATCCCGATAGAGCTTCATCTGGCTATAGGTGCGTCCCAGATAATAGTAGCCGAGAACGGAATCAGGATTGAGTTTAACCAACTCCTTGAGAGTGGAGACCGCTTCTTCATATTCAAACAGGCGCGTCAGTGACAGAGCCAGATGCAGATAGGCATCTTCCTTTGAGGGATCAATCTTGACCGCTTTGCGTAAATAATCTGCAGCTTCCCAGTCTTTCCCCGCCGATGACATCAGGATCCCACCCAGGACATACGGAGGGCGATAGCCAGGGTCGAGCGCAATCGCCTTGTTGATATATTCAAGGGCTTCCGGGATCTGGCCGATTTTGAGCTTAATTTCGGCCACTTCTCCATGCAGCCTGGCCGAATCCGGCTCAAGCAGTATCGCTTCACGCAGCAAATTCAGAGCGGCGGGGTAATCACCTTCAAGGGTTGCAATCCGTGCGCGGGAAAACAGGTACAACGAGCGGGAATGAGGATCATGGACCTCGGGGGTGACGGGTGGAGCGGTTTCCGGAGTCGGAGTGACTTCGGCGCACGCGGTTTGAAGCAGGAGGAACAGGAGTATGATCAGCCGCATCTGCATCGGGATGAATTTCCATTTCGAAAAAAATTTAAGTTTAAAAAACTAGCATGAATCAAAATATTGGTCAAACGATAATAATAATCGGAATGTTGCAGTTGACATCGACCACTTCCGGATGGAATATACAGGGATGAATCCTACGTTACTCTATCTTTTCCTCGTACTGCTCCTGGTGGCTGCAAACGGTTTTTTCGTTGCTGCCGAATTTTCGCTCGTTTCGGTTCGCAGGTCGCGGGTTGTCTCGCTTGCGGAAAGCGGCAATGCTCGTGCCGTCATTCTGTTGGGGTTACTCGACAACCTTACTATTTATATATCTGCCACTCAACTCGGCATCACGATGGCATCGTTGGCGCTCGGGTGGGTTGGCGAGCCGGCGCTCTCGCGACTGCTGGAAGTACCTCTGCATGGTCTGGTTTCCGCCGCAGTCCGTCACACAATTGCATTTACCGCCGCATTCACTGTCATTACCTTCCTGCATATTGTTTTTGGTGAGCTTGCCCCCAAAACGCTTGCGCTGGACCGGGCAGAACGTGTTGCCCTGGCGGTGGCGTGGCCGTTGCGACTTTTTCACACCCTGTTCAGCTGGCCGATTCGCATGCTTGATTTTGCCGGCAGAAGCACGGTTCGATTATTCGGATTAAAGATTTCTCCTGACCATGCCAGTGTGTATACCGTTGACGAATTACGCCAGATCATTAACATATCTCACACAAGCGGCACGCTGGAAGCTGATGAGCAGCAGCTGCTTCACCGCATCTTTGAATTTTCCGATTCGGAAGTTCAGGACGTCATGATTCCACGAAATGCCGTGGCCGCCCTTCCTGCAACCGCTACCCTCGAAGAAACGCAGGCCGCCTTCAATTCACTCGGGTTTTCACGCATACCGGTGTATCAGGATCAACTCGATAATATTATCGGCATTGTCGTCAGAAGAGATCTTGAACCGTTCCTGTCTCAGGCTGATACGTCCGGTTTCAGCCTTGGCGCACTCATTCACCCTCCCCGCTTTATCCCCTCCAATGCCCAATTAAGTACGGCTTTGAAACAGATGCAGGCATCACGTACCCATATGGCTTTTGTTGTAGATGAATATGGCGGATTTGAAGGCATCATAACGCTGGAAGACCTGCTTGAGGAAATAGTTGGAGAAATAGACGACGAGTTTGATGATGTTTCCCCTGAACAGTGCGTTGAGGATAATAATGATTATCTGCTCGATGGCATGCTGACCGTGCGCGAAGTAAATCTCCGGCTCAATCTGCATCTGCCGGAAGACGCTCCTTATACGACCATTGCCGGCTTCCTGCTCGCGCAGGCCGGACGCCTGCTGCAGCAGGGTGAAAGCATCCGGTTTGAGGGTACCCGTTTTACGGTGGAAAGTGTCGATCGAAAAAGAATTCTTCGTGTCAGGGTGACTCAAGGGGAGCAGATGACATGAAGTTTTCCTCCCGATTCATCAAATTATCCGGAGTTCTGCTGGTAACAATCGCGACGCTTGTGACC
>JBAVTM010000415.1:0-6275 GCA_049696195.1 Desulfuromonadaceae bacterium
GTGCTCGGCGCGGTCAACCTCCCGAAGTCTATTGAATATCGCGATGGCATGACCGTCATGGAAGCGATTCTCGAATCTGGCGGCTTTACCAAGTTTGCCAGCATGAATGACACGCAGATTCGCAGAAAAGAAGCCGGCAAGGAGATATCACTTCCTGTCCGGGCTAAAGAGATAATTAATGACGGGAAGATGGAACTGAACATTAAGCTTAAACCGGGCGATTATATCATTGTCAAGGAAAGTCTGTTTTAATAGACTTTAAAGTACATAACTGTGGAGAAACAGATGGCATCGAATGAAATAGACTATAAGAAATATCTTGCGCTGATTAAGCGGGACAAAAAACTGTTCATTGTAGCTGCTCTGGCCATCATGACTGTTGCAACGGCGGTCTGCTACCTGCTGCCCAACAAGTACGAAGCCAGCAGCACCGTTTTCATTGAGAAGAGTGTTATTTCAGAGTTGTTGAAAGGCGTGACATTCACACCTTCTTCTGAAGACAAGATCAAGGTACTGACATACGCGCTGAACAGTAGAACCTTGATAACCAAAATTATCGATGAGCTGGATATGAAAAAGGGTGGCGATGCCGAACTGGAAAGTCAGATCAAGAAACTGCAGGATAATACTCAGATAAAGATCAAGGACAGGGAAGGGCTGTTTGTAGTTTCGTTCAAAAATCATAGCCCCAAGGTGGCCCGTGACTATGTCAATGCACTGATCAGGCGCTACATCGACGAGAACACATCCAGCAAACGCACAGAGTCGTACGGTGCAACCACGTTTCTTACCGAGCAGTTGAGCACATTCAAAGAGAAGCTTCTTAAGTCAGAAGAAGCGGTAAATGCCTTCAAGCGCGGTTCTGGATCGATTGCTTCCATGGACCCGACCACGCTGTTAAAAGATATCAGCGACTCCCAGCAACGGGCCGATGAACTGAAGATACGGCGGTATCAACTGGAGACAGCACTTGCTGGCCTGGGCAGGGCGAATTCAGTTCAGTCATATCTGCCTGAGCTCCATAAAAGACTTCAGGGACTACAGCTGCAATACACTGACAGCTATCCTGAAATCATCCGCCTGAAAGACGATATCCATGCACTGGAAGAGCAGAAAAGGGCGGGGCAGGGCATGGGGAAACCAATCGATTCACCCGAATATGAGCGGATTGTTTCCGAAATCAGGGCACTGAAGCAGGCAGAATCAAACCTCCGTGCGAACATAGCGAGAAACCGTGGTCTGCTACAGAGTATTCCTGCGGCAAAGGCAACACTCAATGATCTTGAGCGTGAGAAAAACTCGCAAAAAAACCTCTACGAGACGATGCTCTCCCGGCAGGGGCAGTCCGAGGTATCAAAACAGATGGAGGTTCAGGACAAATCCACCGTTTTCAGGATTGTTGACCCGGCGGTGCTGCCGATCAAGCCGGTCAGCCCGGATCGTAGAAAATTGATTCTGCTCGGAGTTCTGGCAGGAATCGGCGGAGGGCTCGGATTGGTAGTACTCAAAGATCAGAAGGATGATACGTTCAAGAACGTTGACATGGCAAAGCACTTCGGCCTGCCGGTTCTCGCCGTTATTCCACAAATGGAGGACCCGGAGCAGAGCACTCTGCAAGCCCGGCGGGACCGCAGGCTGTATATTGCTTCGGGGTTGTACTTTTCGGTGATTCTTGCGGTGCTTGCGCTGGAATTTCTTGAAATCACGGTGGTTTCAGAACTGATGAACAAAATTGTCGACAAAATAATCTGAGTGGTTTCCATCTGGAAAATTGGATGAGAAACTATTGGTTTTTATTAATCAATAAGGTGGACGTATGAGCAGAATTGAAAAAGCGATGGAACGGGCGGCTCAACTGAGACAGGGCACGACCCAGCTGCCAGCAACTCAGATTGAAAAATCGGAGCGGCGTCCACTCCATACACCTCCTCCGATAGCGGCGGGCACAGAAACGTTTGTGCCTAACAATCGTTTTCTTGTCAACCCAAAGGACCCTTATTCTCCTATTGCGGAGGAGTACCGCAAACTGAAGGCAGCACTGTTACGGTTGACCGAGGGGGACGATTTTTTCAAGAATACGCTGATGGTTACCAGTGCGGTACCGAATGAAGGGAAGAGCCTTACGGCTCTGAATCTCGCTATCAGCATGGCCCAGGGATACGACCATACGGTGTTGTTGATTGACGCCGACTTTCGCAAACCGTCAATCCACCGCTATCTGGGTATTAAAATGAATAAAGGTTTTTCGGAATGTCTTGTCGGAGAAGCCGAGGTCGGTGAGGTGATTACGCCGGTCGGATTCGGAAGACTTTCAATAATTACGGCCGGGCGTGAGGTTAACAACCCGGTTGAACTGTTTGCGTCACAAAAAACAGAGGTGCTGATTGCGGAAATCAAGAACCGCTACCCCGATCGCTTCATAATATTTGATACCCCGCCGATTCTCCCCTTTGCGGAGCCGCGTACGCTGGCGCACCTTGTGGATGGGGTTCTGTTTGTGGTCAAGGAACAGCTCGCGTCACAGAAAAATGTCAAGGAAGCCCTGGATGCCCTGAAAGGCTCCGAGTTGTTGGGTATTGTTTATAATGATGCCCATATCGAACGCGATGATGAACGCTACTCCAGGTATCAGCACTATAACCGTACCGAAACCTGACTCGATGCTATCTCTGAGTGGAGTGTGCATAAATGTATGAATCCTTTTTCAATCTGCGTACCAAACCGTTTGACCTGCTTCCGGACCCCCGTTTCATCTACCTGAGCAAGTCACACAAAAAAGCGCTGACCTATCTGGACTATGGCATCAGGGAACGCTCGGGGTTTGTTCTGCTTACCGGTGAAGTCGGCTCCGGGAAAACTACCTTGATTCGGAACCTGTTGGATAAACATTATGAACATGTCGTCCTCTCCAAGGTATTCAATACCCGTGTAACCTCCGAGCAGTTGCTGGCAATGATTAACGACGACTTCGGGCTTGCCGTTCAGGGAAAGGACAAAGTCACCCTGATCAGGGACCTGAATGAATTTCTGATCAGTCAGTATGCGAGCGGCAATCAGCCGATCCTGATCATTGACGAGGCGCAAAACCTGTCCGCGGAGCTGCTGGAAGAGGTACGCATGCTCTCCAATCTGGAAGCCTCCACCAGTAAGCTGTTACAGATCATACTCGTCGGCCAGCCGGAGTTGCGGACAATTCTTGCTGCCCCGGAGCTGCGCCAATTGCGGCAGCGCATCAATATCAACTGCCATCTACAGGCGCTTAACCGTGAGGAGCTTGAACAGTATATATCCTGCCGCCTGGAGGTCGCGGGAAATTCGTCGGCTGTTCGTTTTGAACCCGGTTCTCTTGATGCTATTTTCCAATACAGTAGGGGAATCCCGCGTTTGATCAACATTATCTGTGACTTTCTCATGTTCCTTGCCTTCGCAGAAGAAACAACGACGCTTAGTGTCGAAATGGTACACGACGTCGTCGGCGATCTGGACTTTGAAAACTATCACTGGACGGGGAAGGGGGGCGCAATTCAGCAAATCACTTTACAGGCTGGCAATTTCTCGACTGGAGCTGACACTGTATTGCAAACATCGGAACTTCAAGGCATGCTCGCCGGCATTACCGCACGCATAGAGTCAATCGAGCAGAATATCACCACTCACCTGAACAAAGGACTCAAAGACCAGAATGATTTCTTCGTTTCATTCCAGGCAGCAGTAAGATCACATGTCGAAAAAAACAATGTTCGTATTCTGGAAATAAGCAAAAAACTTGAGGAGCTCAGCAACATTGTGACAAATATTGAGAAGGGAGCAGTACATGAAAACCCCAAAACTGGTTTTGTCCGTCGTGTCTTTGGTGGCGATTCCCCCCTTGTCAATAATGAAAAACAGCGCTAATGCCCGGATGGTTTTAATGTATATATATGGCTTGCTTACGGGTGCCACACTCCTCTGGTCGTCTACCACCGCAACGGCAGCAGATCTATCGTTCAAGCCGTCGGTGAGGGTTAGTGAAGAGGTGACTGACAACATCTATGAGCAATCCTTTGCCAAACGTTCGGAATATATCACCCGACTCCTCCCAGGCGCTACATTCCATTACACGTCACCCATCTGGACCTGGGATACTGCATATACCTTTGAATACCGCATCTATGCCAAAAACAGCAGAAAAGATGAGAATAATCATAATGCGGCGGTAAAGGGAAATATCACATTGGTGGAGAACTTCCTGTTTCTTGACCTCAATGACACGTACAGGAGGGTAACACTTGATGTTTCTCGCAACGTCGAAACTGAAAGCAGTCTTTTTCTCAATCAGACCGACCAGAATATCGCCTCCATATCTCCGTATCTGCTCTGGCGCTTGAGGGGTGAGAACGCGCTCAAAACCGGTTATCGCTTTGTCGACACCCGCTACTGGGATTCTATAGGAATCGAGAAGCAGGAGCATCGCGGTTTTGCAGATCTTACCCATGACGTAACTTCAAAGCTCAGGCTTTCCGCCGGGTACGCCTTCACCCGGCTCGAGTCGAATCCCCTTCAGTATAATAAACATGATCTATACGGTGGTTTTAAATACGAATATTCCGATAAATCATTCATCTTCGGACAGGTTGGCAACAGCTGGCAGCAGTTCGATGGCGGTGTCGATGTAAACTATCTGTTCTGGAACGCCGGTATTATTCATGATTCCCGGGTTGCAGTGGCGACGCTTGAAACCAGAGTTTCGACGACGGAAGACCCGCTGGCGGTATCGACGAAGGAAACCAGCTACAGCGGGAAACTGGAAAAAAATCTGCAGCGGGGCATGATCGGTGTATCGGTATCCTATTCTGAATATGTTGACACGCTTACCGACATTATGGACCGGCGAAGGACTGCTTGTTCCGCAACGGGGCGATACGAAGTTCTGCAGAACCTTACCGCTAAACTGACAATGATCGGGGAGCGGTTCAGTCAAAACAAAGCTACCGACTACCCCTATCGTTTCACTGGCGTTGCCGGATTGAACTATGCACTCAAGGATGAGCTTACCCTCGGCTTGACCTACACCTACGTCAACTACCTGCTGGATCTTGACACAACTGCTGGCTCATATCAGATCAACAAGGCGGTAGTTGATCTGAAGAAAGTATTTTAACAATGATCAACGCGCTGACCATAGACGTCGAAGACTATTTCCAGGTGAACGCTTTTGCGAGGCACATTCGCCAGGACCAATGGGATACCTATCCTCTCAGGGTGGATGGGAACACCCGCCGGATTCTCGACTTGCTGGATAGCTTCTCTATTACGGCAACCTTCTTTATTCTTGGCTGGGTAGCGGAGCGACTTCCGGCGTTGATAAAGGAGATCCACCGT
Source organism: Desulfuromonadaceae bacterium (assembly GCA_049696195.1). GTDB lineage: Bacteria > Desulfobacterota > Desulfuromonadia > Geobacterales > Pseudopelobacteraceae > JACRCG01. The sequence continues at coordinate 5,362 of JBAVTM010000415.1, forward strand.
CGAGGACACGAAATCGCCTGCCACGGCTATGGGCACGAGCTTGTGTACGCAATTGGTCCCGAGCGTTTTCGTTCAGATATCCACCGTTCAAAAATACTTCTCGAAGACCAGTGTGGCGAACGGGTCAACGGTTACCGTGCTCCCAGTTACTCCATCACCGGTAAATCTCTCTGGGCGTTGAATATTCTGGTTGAGGAAGGTTTTACGTACGACTCCAGCGTCTTTCCGATCATACACGACACGTACGGAATTCCGGATGCGCAGCGTTTTCCGCACAGGCTGCAGACCGAAGCGGGACCTCTGATGGAGTTTCCCTTGACAACGCTGCCGTTACGTATTGGCGGTAAAGAAATGCGATTACCAATTGCCGGAGGGGGGTATCTGCGCCTCTTACCTGCCGAGTTTGTAGCATGGGGAATTAAACGAATAAATAACCAGGAAAAGCAACCTACGGTGCTCTATTTCCATCCATGGGAAATCGATCCGGATCAGCCGCGGATCAAAGCAGGATTTAAATCGCGATTTCGGCATTACCTCAATCTTGATAAGACGGAAGGTAAGTTGGCGTACCTCTTTAAAAGGCATACGTTTGCATCTATGAAAATGGTACTCGCAGCACAAGGATACACCTGTGCCTGATACTTTGTCTGCCGCGCACGTTTCCTTTGATATTGAGCGTGACTGTTCTGATCGTGGAGCGTGGGATACTTACGTGATGAACCACCCCGCTGCCAGCAATTATCACCGCTATGGCTGGCGCGATGTGATTGAAAATAGTTTTGGCCATCCCTGCCACTATCTGACGGCCAGGGGCAACGGTGGTGGGATCATTGGGATACTGCCATTGATCTACATGCAGAGCAGACTTTTCGGCCGATTTCTTGTGTCCCAGCCGTTTTTTAATTACGGGGGGC
>JBAVTM010000416.1:0-1643 GCA_049696195.1 Desulfuromonadaceae bacterium
GTTATGATGCTGAAAATAATTCCCGGGAGTTCGGATGCTGAATAAACGTGGCTGCGGAATACTCTTGCACCCGACGTCACTTCCGGGCACAGGAGGCATAGGCACGCTGGGGGAAGATGCCCGGCGCTTTATCGACCTGCTGTCCGACATGGGTATGTCATACTGGCAGGTGCTTCCCCTGTCGCCCCCTGCGTGCGGCAATTCCCCCTATTCCGCCTTTACCGCTTTCGGCGGCAATCCTCTTCTGATCAATCTGGAACAGATTGTCAACGAAGGAGACCTTGCCACCATTCCCGACATTGTCCGGTATGCCGGGAACCATGTTGATTTTAGCGCTGTCGCCGGGCCTAAAACGGAGCTGTTGTATCAGGCCGCCTCAACCTTTCTGGCGGCAAAGAATACGCCTCGTATGCATGAGTTTCGGCATTTCTGCGACACAACCCCCTGGCTGAATGACTATGCTCTCTTCATGGCGCTGAAACGGCGCTATCACGGAAAGAGCTGGATCCTGTGGCCTGAAGAAGCGTCGTACCTCGCTCAGGAATCGCATCAGGACTGTTCGGGGAAATTCGGCTATGAAGTCGCCGTGCAAAAATATCTGCAGTGGCAGTTTTCACGGCAATGGAGAAAGCTGCGCAGCTATGCCAACGAGCGCGGTATCGCCATCATCGGAGATATTCCCATTTTTGTAGCCCACGACTCTGCCGATGTATGGAGTCACCGTGATCTCTTTCTCCTGGATTCGAAGGGCAAGCCGAGGGTCGTCGCCGGCGTCCCTCCCGATTATTTCAGTGCCACCGGACAGTTTTGGGGCAATCCGCTCTATGACTGGGATGTCATGGAGCGGGAAGGGTATCGGTGGTGGATCGACCGCTTCAGCTCGATGTTTGAGCTCTTTGACATTGTCCGTGTCGACCATTTTCGCGGCTTTGAAGCAGCCTGGCATATTCCGTCAAAAGAGCAAACAGCAGCAAAGGGGGCATGGATCAAGGGACCGGGAGAGCGGCTTTTTGACGCCCTGCGTGCCGCCTTGGGGGAACTTCCCATTATCGCCGAAGACCTGGGCGTCATCACCACAGAGGTGCTGGCGCTGCGGGATCGCTACAGCTTCCCCGGCATGAAGATTCTGCAGTTTGCCTTCGAATCCGAACCGGTCAGCCTTCCGCACAATCACGTCAAAAACGGGGTTGTCTATACCGGCACGCACGATAACGACACCACTGCAGGGTGGTATACGTCCATTTCAGCGACAGAGCGCCAGGAGATGTGCGAATATCTGGGCTGCTCTGGGGATGATGGAGTGGGAGATCTGATCCGCGCCGCACTGATGTCGGTCGCCGATACGGCGGTCATACCGTTTCAGGATGTTCTGAAACTGGGAAGTGAGGCACGCATGAATATTCCCGGCACCCCCTTCGGCAATTGGGAGTGGCGCTTCTCCTGGGATATGGTTCCGGAAGAGCTGGCCGCTTCGGTACGGAAGCAGCTGGAACGTTACGACAGAGTACAAAATGGAGAAAAAATATATGCGCCCCAAAGATTCTCCCCTTGAGGACAATCCCTGTTGGTACCGGGATGCCGTTATTTACCAGGTGCACATCAAGTCCTTCGCCGATTCCGACGCAGACGGCACCGGTGATTTC
>JBAVTM010000417.1:0-11293 GCA_049696195.1 Desulfuromonadaceae bacterium
TCCCAAAACCCACCAAAGGAGGCTACACATGCAGCGAAGAACATTTATGAACAGAATCAAACACATTTTTCTAGGGTTATGCGTTGTTTTGGCACCGGTTGTCGCGCTGGCAGCGCCGGCAGGCTACCCGGCCGATTACCAGAAGATCATCGATGCCGCCAAGAAGGAAGGTAAGCTGGTGATCTACGCCACCACCGACACCAAGGCCGCCGAACCGATCGTCAAGGACTTCGAGTCGCTCTACCCCGGCATTAAGGTCGAGTACAACGACCTGAACAGCACCGAACTGTATAACCGTTTCATCGGCGAAGCGGCTGCCGGCAGCGGCACCGGCGACATAACATGGAGCTCTTCCATGGATCTGCAGGTCAAACTGGTCCTCGACGGACACGCACTGACCTACAAGTCCCCCGAGGCAAAACATCTCCCCGGATGGGCAGACTGGAAGGATCAGGCCTACGGCACGACCTATGAGCCGATTTCCATCGTCTACAACAAGCGTCTGCTCAAGGAAAACGAAGTACCCAAGTCACACGCCGATCTGGCCAGGGCGCTCGCCAACCCGAAATTAAGCGGCAAGATCGTCACCTACGACCCGGAGCGAAGCGGGGTCGGTTTCTCGTACCTGACGCAGGATCTCAAGAACAACAAGGGGTTCTGGGATATGGCCAAGGCTCTGGGGAACGCGAAGGTCAAGGTGTACACCAGTACCGGCGCCATGATGGAGAAGGTCAGCTCCGGAGAGGCTCTGATGGGGTACAACATCATCGGTTCCTATGCCTTCCTGAAATCCAAGAAGGATCCTTCCATCGGCTATCTCTACCCTTCTGATTACACGGTGGTCATGTCCCGCGTCATGTTCATTTCCAAACACGCCGCCCACCCCAACGCCGCCAAGCTCTGGCTGGATTACCTCCTCTCGGCAAGAGGCCAGCAGATCGTATCCGACAAGGCCGACCTGTTCGCCATCCGCTCCGACATCAAGGGTGATACCACCATGGCCAAACTTTCCAGGCAGCTGGGCGCCGGGGCTAAAACGATTCCGATCGGCAAGGAAACGGTCGAGTTCCTCGATCAGAAAAAACGGCTGGATTTCCTCAAAAAATGGCAGCAGGCGCTCGGGACGGTTAAATAATGAACAAGATGCCCTTCTCAAAGATTGTGGTGATCATCCTCACCGCAATCGCGGTCTTCCTGCCGATCGGCCTGCTTCTCTGGCAGAGTTTTCTGGATGCGCCGTTCTTCCAGCCCGAAAAACTGTACGGTCTGGAAGCCTATCGCTTCATCTTTGAAGATCCTGACTTCAAGAGGGCCTTTCTCAACTCCTTCTACATTTCCCTCGGCATGGCGTTTATCTCCGTGCCGCTGGGAGGACTGCTGGCCTTTTTGATGGTGCGCACCAACCTTCCGGGGAGAAGCTGGATCGAACCGCTGCTGCTGATACCGGTATTCGTATCGCCGATGATTCTCTGCTTCGGCTACACGGTTTCGGTCGGCCCGGTCGGCTTCATCTCAAACTGGGCGCAGATGCTTATCGGCTCGGTACCATGGAACATCTATTCCATGACCAGTATCGTTATCATCGCCGGACTGTCCCATGTGCCGCACGTCTATATCTACTCCTCCTCGGCGCTTCGCAGCCTGGCTTCGGATGTGGAGGAAGCGGCGCGTGTGGCCGGAGCCGGTCCGCTCAAGGTGGCGGCCACGGTCAGCCTGCCGATGGTCATGCCGGCCATGCTCTACAGCGGTGTACTGGTCTTCTTCCTCGGCTTTCAGGTCTTCGGCCTGGCATTGGTTCTGGGTGACCCGGAGGGGCATCTGGTACTGGCCACCTATCTGTACAAACTGACCAACAAGCTCGGCACCCCCTCGTATCACCTGATGGCCGCGGTAGCCATGTGCATCGTCGCCATTACGGTGCCGATGGTGCTGTCACAGCGTTTTCTGCTGCGCAATGCCCACAAGTACATCACCCTCAAGGGAAAAGGGGCGCTTCAGCGCACCCTGCCCCTTGGCGGCTGGCGCTGGGTGGCGGCCGGGGCTATTGCACTCTGGCTGGCGGTGACCGTCGTTATACCGATTGTCGGCATCGTCTTCCGCGCCTTCGTCACCAACTGGGGCGAGGGAGTCACCTTTATTGAAGCCTTCACGCTGGATAACTTCAAGGCGCTCTTCGAGCAGAGAAATCTGATGCGAGGCGTCATCAACACCGTGCTTCTGGGTATATTCGGCGGCGGTCTGTCGGTGATCTGCTTCACCTTCATCGGTCTGTCGTCTCACCGCAAAAACAACGGCTGGACGCGGCTGCTCGACTACACCGTCATGACGCCACGCGCGGTTCCCGGACTTCTGGCCGGCCTGGCCTTCCTCTGGGTGTTCCTCTTTTTCCCGCCGCTGGCGCCGTTCCGCAAGACGCTCTTCAGCCTCTGGCTCGCCTATTCGGTGGTCTGGCTGGCGTACGGCATGCGGCTGGTCTCCACGTCGCTGCTTCAGGTAGGGCCGGAGCTGGAGGAGTGTGCCCGGGTGACCGGCGCCACGCCGGGACAGGTCAGCCGCCATGTGACGGTGCCGCTGATCAAGTACGGCCTGCTGGCAAGCTGGCTGATGATCTTCATGATCTTCGAGAGAGAGTACTCCACCGGAGTCTACCTGCTCGGCCCCGGCACCGAGGTGATCGGCTCTCTGATGGTTTCCCTCTGGGCCGCCGGCTCGATCGACATCATCTCCGCACTTTCGTTTATCAACATATTACTGGTCAGCGTCGGGATGGGAATCGCCCTGCGCTATGGAGTGAAATTGCATGACTGAATTAACGATACAAGATCTACACGTCACACTCGGCAAAAACCACATCCTGAAGGGTGTCTCCATGGAGGTCAAACGGGGCGAGATCGTGGCTCTGCTCGGCCCTTCCGGGAGCGGTAAAACGACGCTGCTCCGTTCCATTGCCGGCCTCGAACTCCCGACACAAGGGATGATCCGGATCAGCGACCAGGTGGTTTTTGACTCTGCCAACAAGATCGAGGTCCCGGTGGAACGGCGCAGTCTCGGCTTTGTGTTCCAGTCCTATGCCCTCTGGCCGCATCGCACCGTTTTTGAAAATGTTGCCTACGGCCTCAAACTGCGCAAAGTCCCGCAGGAAGAGAGCAGGGAGCGGGTGCAGGAGGTCCTGAACAACCTGGGCCTGGGAAATCTCGGGGAGCGACATCCGCACCAGCTCTCTGGCGGCCAGCAGCAGCGCGTGGCCCTGGCCCGTTCGCTGGTTTACAAACCGCAGGTGATCCTGCTGGACGAGCCGCTTTCCAATCTGGACGCCAAGCTGCGCGAAGAAGCGCGCATCTGGCTACGGCAGCTGATCATCGACCTGAACCTGTCGGCGGTCTGCGTCACCCATGACCAGGCCGAGGCAATGGCCATGGCCGACCATGTCGTACTGCTGCAGAACGGCATCATCGAGCAGGCCGGAACACCCCAGCAGATGTACGGTGCGCCGGAATCTCTTTTCGTGGCCGAATTCATGGGGAACAACAACCGCCTCTGCGGGCAGGTGGCCGCTGTTTCGGGGAACAGCGCCAGGATCGTGGGCGACGGGTGGTCGCTTGGCGGCCGACTCAGAGCCCCCCTTAAGGCGGGAGACAAGACCACTGCGGTCATCCGCCTGGAACGGCTGCGACTGGCCGCCACCCCGGGAGAAAACACCCTGAGCCTGCCGCTTTCCACCTCGGTCTACCTGGGAAATACCTGGGAGTACGTCTTCGACATGGGGGGTACGCTGCTGCGCGGCTACGGCACGGAACCTCTTCCGCCGGGGAATCAGCTGGTGGAGATCCCGGCGGAACACCTCTGGCTGTTTTGACGTAATTATCAAGCAGTTCCTCCTTCAATGGGGGGTAGTTATGAGCTGCCCCCAATTTTTTGATGGAGTTCGATCATATTTAAATCAACTCTAGGAAAGGGGGCGAATACATCCGGCAGTATTTTGAGCATTTAATCTTACCCGTTGCGCTGGAATCATCGTCACGGGAACACAATTCATTCAGGAGGCATTATGAAACAACGGAGTTTGAAGCTGTCAGTAGCCGCAGTAGCCGCGTTGGGGTGCATGGGATCAACCGCATTCGCCCTTGAGAATCAATTCAACGGTATGCTCCGCATCAAGGGGGACTTCACCAACTTCGACCAGGCGGGCGGAAATGATGCATCCGGCACCAGCAAGTTGTCCTACAACAACCTTGGAAAATCCTTCTTCTACACCGAACAGAGGGCGCGCCTCAAATACACCGGCAAAATCAGCGAAGATGTCAAGCTGGTCACACAGTTCGAAATTGACTCCCGCTGGGGAGACACATCTCAGGACGTAGTGAAATCCGGCGGCAGAAATTATGGCGGCGCGATGGAGGCGGATCAGGTCAACCTTGAGACCAAAAACGTCTACATGGAGTTCGCGGTTCCGTATCTTCCCACCACGGCGCGTGCCGGTATTCAGCCGGTTGACGACATGTACAAGGGGATCTTCCTCAGTACGGATGCAGCGGCTCTGTCTACGATAACAAGACTGGACAATACCACACTGTACCTCACCTGGATGCGTGGCTACGACAACAAGAACTTTAACGGCAGCACATCGACAAATCTTGGCATTAGCGGTACCAACGGACTGCAAAATGGCCAATCGGTCGAAAAAACGCCGGGGCGTAAATCACTTGATGCATTTATGTTTGATGCCAAATTTGACGTCAGCAAGGAGCTGAAAGTCGGCGGTTCCGCATATCTTACCTATGAGAACCTGAGCGGAACTGGCGGCTATAACATGCTTGGCACCCTCGGCGTGAATGCTGCCTATACCTTTACCCAGGGTGTGGTTGACGGATTCCTGCTGTACCAGACCGGTGACAACCCTGCGAACAACTTTGGCCAGGTCGGCCAGAAGGTCTCAGCCTTTGCCGCAAATGTCGGCACCAAGCTCAAGGCCGGCCCCGGAACGGCGCGTGCCAATGTCCTGTACGCATCCGGTGACGACGGCAAGGGAAAAGTGAATGCCTTCCAGGGACTGAACCAGTTGGGTGACAACAATACGACCTCCACGTTCTCGGCGGCGCAGATGACAATGTTGATCACCAATACCAAATATGCCGCCAATACCGACCGCGCCCTGATAAACACCATCACAAACTATAATCAGGGTGTGATCGGAGCCTTCCTCGGGTATGATATAGATATCGACAAGGCTTTCATCAAAGGGAACCTCGGACTGGCATCAGCCGCCAAGGAGAATCAGACCTACAAACCAAAGAATCTGAAGAAAACTGACCCCTATGCCAACGGCAACTATATCGGTACGGAGGTTAACGCGGAAGCCGGCTACAAAATCAGCCAGAACCTGACCGCAAGTCTGGTAGGCGGCTATGTATTCCTGGGCGACTACTACAAGGATACGGCTAAGCTTCCCGACGGCACCATCAAAACCCCCGACAACCCCTGGAAAACCATGGTGGTTCTGAATCTGACTTTCTAAGTGGAGTAAACGGCGTATTTTCGGTAAAAACATGCACATGAAAACCATGTGCATGTTTTTTTACATTTCGAAATGGCATATAATCGGATAGTACTGTCACTCACCCACATACTCAACTGCCGCAAAAGGATTCCACGATGAAGCTGACCTTACCTGCTTTGATGGCACTGATCCTGTTCATTGCAGTTTCAGGAGTTGCCCATGCCGCTCCGCTGAAAACCCACGTAACGGACTTCACTATCGTCGGTGCTCCCGACAGTGAAGTTCTCAAAGGGACTCTGCAGGGAATTCTGACGTCGCGCCTGAGCCCTTCTCTGGTTCAGCTCGTTGAAAAACCGGACCAGGCTGAAATCCTGATAATCGGCAGCTACGCCCTGTTCGGCAACACGTTCAGCCTGGATGCACTCATCAAGGACAAGGGCAACGGCAGCTTGAACAAGGTTTTTGAACAGGGCGCAGGACAGGAAGACGTTATTCCGGCCCTTGGACGTCTGGCAAAGAAGATCGACGCCGAACTGGCGAAGAAACCGGCTGCGGCTGCGCCGGCCATGCCGGCACCCCTGCCGCTTGCCCCCTCTCCCGTCCCTGTGCCGTCGCACGTGAAGGAGCAGTATGCAATCCCGGCGGAATCTTCCGCAAAGGGCCCGTCATACAACTGGTCAAGCGCACCACTGGATGGAGAGTTCGTCAGCATTGCGACCGGTCGCACTCTTCCTTCCGGAGAACGGGAACTGTTCATAGCCGGTGAACGAACGATCCGTGCTTACCTGAAGGGAAGCGGGCTCAAGCAGGTCGCCGAGATTACCATTCCCGCCCCCGGGAAAATCCTCGCCATTGACTCGGCCGACCTTGACAGAGACGGTTCGCCGGAGTTGTATGTCTCCATCATGGACAGGGAATTTCCAAGCTCGCGTGTGTACAGGTTTGACGGTACATCGTTTGCGGTAGTCGCGGTTAATCAGCCCTGGTTCTTTCGTGGCATCGGCAATGATGTCATCTCACGTACAATCCTGGTCCAGGAGATGGAAGCCGGCGGCGCGTTCTACGGCGATGTCAAGGAACTGGTCAAATCAGATCATCGCTTTACTACGAAAAACCCTCAAAAACTTCCCCGCTCGGGGAACATCTTCAACTTTAACCGATTGAGCGGGGCATCGGGCACGGGCTTTTATGTCGTCCTTGATCTGGACGGCCATCTTTTAATATACTCACCCGACGGTGCTGAAGTGTGGAAGAGCAGCGATATCTATGGCGGATCGGAAAACAATTTCAAACACGAATCACGTGAGCAGCTGCGCTCCACCGGCGACCAGTATCGCTGGACGTTTCTGGAGCAGAGAATCACGGTGCTGAAGGACGGAACGCTTCTGGTTCCCCGTAACATGGGTACCTTCAACATCGGCAACAACCGCTCGTTCACTAAACACAGCATGGCTGCGTTCGAATGGACCGGCGCCGTACTGAAGGAAAAATGGAATACCCGCCCGTCACCCGGTTATCTGGCCGATTACGCATTTGACCAGGCTTCAGGAGAGGTTCTGCTGCTGGAAGTAGTTCAAAAAACCGGGCTGTTCACCAAGGGGAAATCTGTAATTTCCATTAACAGAATTGATTAGCGTGACGTGGATACTTCGGGGAACGTGCCAAGATGCGAATGAATAAAAAATCAGCTTTGAATGCCGGCAGGGATCTTTTCCGCATCTGGGTCATATGTGCTATCTGTTCTGTAACCACTGCCCTGCTGCCCGTGTCCCCGGCTTACGCTTCTGCCGACGATAAAACGATCCGTGTCGGCGGCAACAGCGGCTATCCCCCGTACGAGTTTCTCGACAAGGACGGCAATGCGACCGGATTTACGGTGGATCTCCTGCGGTCAATCGCCGAGGTCATGGGAATGAAGGTCGAGATCACGGTCGGTGAGTGGGCCAGAATGCATGACGCACTGCTCGACGGCACCATCGACATGACCCTCGGGATGTCCAACTCGGATGACCGGGAGAAGGTCTTTGACTTCACCTCTCCCCATACCATCGTCCAGCACGCCATCTTTGCCCGCAAGGAGTCGCCGGCCGTCAACTCCCTGGAAGAGCTGCGCGGCAAGAAGGTGCTTCTGCACCGCAACGGCATCATGCACGAGCGTTTGAAGAAGTTGGGGTTCGAGAAGGACCTGGTGTTCACCGACACCCCTGCCGGGGCGTTGCGCCTGCTGGCTTCGGGTGAACACGACTACGCCGTGGTCGCACTGCTGCCGGGCATGTACATCATCCGGGAAAACAAGCTCGACAATCTCGTTCCGGTAGCGCGCAACGTCGCGTCCTTCCGTTTTTCCTTTGCGGTGCGGGAAGGAAACACGGAGCTGCTCTCCCATCTGAACGAGGGCTTGGCGATCCTCAAGAAAAACGGCCAGTACCAGGCCATCTACGACAAGTGGCTGGGGGTGCTTGAGCCGCATCGGGTACCCTGGGACAAGGTGTTGCAATACGGCGCGATGACGCTTGTCCCTCTTCTGTTGCTCCTGACCGGCACCGTCCTCTGGTCACGCACTCTGCAACGGAAGGTGGAGCAGCGCACCGAGGAACTGGCACAGCAGGTTACGGAGAAGGAGCAGGCGCTTGAGGAACTCCGCCTCCAGCAGGACAAGCTGGTCCAGGCCGACAAGATGACTTCCCTCGGCATCCTGGTTTCAGGTGTCGCGCATGAAATCAACAATCCCAACGGGCTGATCCTGCTGAACGTACCAACGCTGAAGGAAGCCAGCGCCGACGCGGAAGGAATTCTGGAAGAGCACTACCGTGAGCATGGCGATTTCATCTATGGCGGCCTCCCCTATTCCCGGATGAAGGACAAGATTCCCCGCCTGTTCACGGAGATGCAGGAGGGGGCCAAGAGGATCAAACGGATTGTCGATGATCTGAAGGACTTTGCCCGCAGAGATACCAACGCCACGATGGAGCAGATCGAACTCAACGCGGTCGCCCAGGCAGCGGTGCGACTGGTCGAACCATCACTCCGCGATGCCACACATCATTTTTCAGCTGAATACGGCGCGAACCTGCCCACGGTTCTTGGCAATGCACAGCGGATCGAACAGGTCATCGTCAACCTGCTGCTCAACGCCTGCCAGGCGCTGCCGGACAAGGAACGAAAGATATCGTTATCAACCGGTTTCGATCAAACAGCAAAGACAGTCCGGCTGAAGGTTTCGGATGAGGGAATCGGCATCTCACCGGAAGTGAGGCCATATCTGACCGATCCCTTCTTTACCACAAAACGCGACACCGGCGGCACCGGCCTCGGACTTTCCGTATCGGCCGGCATCGTCAAGGAGCACGGCGGTTCACTCGATTTCGCTTCTGCCTCCGGCGAAGGAACGGTTGTGACCCTCACGCTGCCGACAGAACAGAAGGAGCACTCCGCATGAATGACACCCTCTATCCCCCCTTCGGCATCCTGCTGGTGGACGACGAGCCTGCCTGGCTTCTTTCCCTCTCGATCACCCTGGAGCGATGCGCCGGCATCACCAACATCACGACCTGTGGGGAAAGTCGCGATGTGATGAGTATTCTGGGAGCCCATGATGTGGGGATCGTGCTGCTCGACCTCACCATGCCCGGTCCATCGGGAGAAGAGCTGCTGGCCCGTATCACCGAGGAGCACCCCGGCGTGATCGTGATCATCATCAGCGGCATGAACCAGCTGGAAACAGCCGTTCGCTGCATGCAGGCCGGAGCGTTCGACTATTTTGTCAAAACCGCCGAGGAAGACCGGATCGTCAGCGGCGTTCTGCGTGCCGTCAGAATGCTGGAGCTGCAGCGGGAAAACCGGGAAATGTCGAAGCGGCTCCTCTCCGGCACGCTGCATCACCCGAAGGCGTTTGCCGATATCGTCACCGCCGATCATGCCATGCATGCGATCTTTTCATACATCGAGGCGGTGGCCAAAAGCTCGGAACCGCTCCTCATCAGCGGAGAGAGCGGCGTCGGCAAGGAGTTCATCGCCAAGGCGGCTCACAACCTGAGCGGCTGCCGGGGGCCGCTGGTGGCGGTCAATGTTGCCGGGCTCGATGATACGGTGTTCGCCGACACGCTGTTCGGCCATGTTCGCGGGGCGTTTACCGGAGCCGATCAGGCGCGGCGCGGCATGATCGAGGAGGCAACCGACGGCACGCTCTTTCTCGACGAAATTGGCGATCTTTCGATCGCCTCCCAGGTAAAACTGCTCCGTCTGCTGCAGGAGGGGGAATATTTTCCGCTCGGCAGCGACCGCCCCAAACGGCTGAAGGCCCGGGTCATATTCGCCACCCACCAGGATCTGGCAGCCAAACAGACAGCCGGCACATTCCGGCGCGACCTCTATTACCGGCTCTGCACTCACCATGTCCAGGTGCCGCCGCTGCGTGAACGCAAAGGTGACATCCCGCTGCTGCTCGACCATTTCCTGAACGAAGCCGCCAAAACCCTGGGCAAAAAGAAGCCGACACCGCCAAAGGAGTTGGCGCAGCTTCTTGCCACCTACAGTTTTCCCGGCAATGTGCGCGAAATGAAGGCGATGGTGTTCAACGCCGTCAGTATCCACACGGAGCGCGTTCTCTCCATGGAGTCGTTCATCAGGATTATCGGCCGCACCGGGGAAAGTACCGCTCCGCAGGCTGCGACCTTCAGTCGTCCCATGCTGACCGGCCTTACCCAGCTGCCCACCTTTGGTGAAGCGGCAGAAGTCCTGGTTGACGAAGCGCTGGCCCGGGCCAACGGCAACCAGACCATCGCCGCCCGCCTGCTCGGCATCACCCAGTCCGCACTGAGCAAACGCCTCAAAATGGCACGGCAGTCGGACACGATGTGACTCCCGACCCCGGATCGTTCACATACTATCTGACGGCCCGTGCGGCGGCGACGCTGGCCTACCAGATGGCCGGTGTGGCCATCGGCTGGCAGATGTACGATCTTACCGGCAGCCCTCTGGCCCTCGGCCTGGTCGGGCTCGTTCAGTTTGTCCCGTCACTGGTTCTGGCGCTGTATGTCGGTCATGCCGCCGACCGCTACGACCGGCGCGCCATCGTGGCGATCGCCCAGTCACTGGAAGCGCTGGCGCTGCTGTCTCTGGCGGTTTTCAGCATACTGCACCTCATTGACAGAAACGCCATCCTGCTGATCGTCTTCCTGCTGGGAATCGCCCGCGCCTTCGAGTACACGACCTTCCAAACCCTGCTGCCGGCACTGGTAACACAGGAAGAGCTCCCCACGGCGATTGCCCGGAACGCCTCGGTACGGCAATTCGCCATCATTGTCGGTCCGATGCTGGGGGGATTCCTTTATATCGCCGGTTCTGGAGCGGTATATAGTACGGCCGGGTTCCTCTTTTTTCTGTCGGCGGCCATTATTGCCCGGATTCGCATGCGGCAACGCCCCCGGACGGCACGGGAACCAGCCACGCTCACCTCGCTGTTTGCCGGTATCGCCTACATACGGAGCCAGCCGGTGCTACTCGGAGCAATTTCGCTGGATCTGTTTGCCGTGCTGCTCGGCGGCGCCACTGCGCTGCTGCCGATTTTTGCCCGGGACATCCTTGCCGTCGGTCCGTGGGGGCTCGGCATCCTGCGGTCGGCGCCGGCTGTCGGTGCAGTGACAGCGTCGCTCTATCTGACCCGAAACCGCTGCAACGGCAGGTAGGAAAAATCATGTTCGCCGCCGTGGCCGGATTCGGTCTGGCAACGGTGGTGTTTGCGCTGTCAAAATCAATCGTGCTGTCGTGCCTGGCGCTGGCGGTGCTGGGATGGAC
>JBAVTM010000418.1:0-1562 GCA_049696195.1 Desulfuromonadaceae bacterium
CTGATGGTGATCGGTGTATTGATCTACACCAACTGGCTTTCCCGCCTTTCCGGTTATTTCAATTTCATTTATACGTGGTTCGAGTGAAGGCACATCGTGCTCCACATTCAATTCAGCTGACCGTTTCGCAGCTGGTCGTGACGGAAGCTTTTTATGCCGGTATTCTTGAATTGCCGGTGCGACGTTCTTTTACCTCGAAAGGTGCACCCGATCATCTGGTCATTGATATGGATGGCATGGCGATTGTTTTTGTGGAGGAGGCTGACGTCATTAAAGCCCATCCGGTGCTGGAACCTCGTTTCAGCATGTTTCCGCGCGGCATTGGCGTTACGCTCCATTTTGAAGTTACTGAGATCGAGGATATCCGTGATGCAATCATGGAAGAGGGGCTTGAGATTCTCTATCCGCTCGATATCAAACCGTACGGTGTCAAGGAGATGTGGTGTTTTGATCCGGATGGCTATCTGATCGTCCTTGATGAATCGAGGCCGGTATAACAGAAGGTTGGGCAGTAGCTCAACCTTCTTTGTATCTGAACACTCCGACTACGTTGTGACCCATCATTATGCGCAAATATTTCCGTATTTTTACTGCCGGCGTCAGTATTTTAGCTCGTGATCGTTACCATTGATCCCGCGAATTATCCCTTTTTTCATTAGGCTTATGCCCAGTTATCGGCGATGAATGGCATCAGTGTTATGGAACGTGAGCGGATTATCGAAAGAGTAATTAAATTCAGATAAAAGTGTGGGGCAAAATATGAGTGAAATGATTTTCCTGCTGCTTATTTTCGGTCTTCCGGCCGCGTTAGGTTTCAAACTGGCAATCTCAAGGGGTAAAAACCCCCTGCTATGGGGGCTGTTATGTGTATTTCCGTTCTTTCTTATCGTCCTTCACTTTGAAAAACCAACACGCGAAATCAAGGGGCACTTTCGAATGTGCAAACAGTGCGGTGAGACCTTTCCCTGGAAAAACTCTACCTGCAAATACTGTGGTGCCCCGGTTTCCGATTCCTAAGCTATTTGATACTGATTATGCCGAAAAGTGCTCAGTCGGCCCGTCCCGTTTTGTTTATTCGCCGTAAAATATCCTTTTAATCTTGCTAAAACAGCCATTTTTCAGTATGTTCGTCGCACTAACAGACTCATTTAATTCAGCTCGGAGGAAGCATGTATAGCAAGGCAGGCAAGACAAAATTTCAGATTGATCTGCGTCAGCATCTGCGTGATCAGAACATCAGCGTCAACCTTGTCCATCTCATCTGTGAAATTGCCGAAGCAAGCAAGTATGTAATCAATGCCGTTCGTACCGGTGATCTGGGTGTTGCCGGTACTTCCAACCTGTACGGCGAGGAACAGCTTGCTCTCGATGTCCTCTCCGATCGAATCATGCGCAAACGTCTGCAACATTCAGGGGTTGTGTGTAATATCGCATCCGAAGAGATGGAGGATATCTTTCAGGTTACCAGCAACCCGAAGGGAATGTTTTCAGTTGCCTACGACCCTCTGGATGGCTCTTCGCTCGTTGATGTCAATCTGGCGGTCGGCACTATTGTCGGTATC
>JBAVTM010000419.1:0-1882 GCA_049696195.1 Desulfuromonadaceae bacterium
CGGCCCGTTGTGGGACCTTGCCGAGGATAAGGATTCCATCGCCCTGATCGAGACCATGTATGCCCAGGGTAAGCCGGTTTCCGCGGTGTGCCACGCGCCCGGGGTGTTTCGCCATGCGAAGGCGCCCGATGGTTTGCCGCTGGTGCAGGGAAAGGCCGTCACCGGTTTTTCCAATTCGGAAGAGGCGGCTGTCGGCCTGACCGATGTCGTGCCGTTCCTGGTGGAAGATGAGCTGCAAAAAAACGGCGGGAACTATTCCAAAGGGGCCGACTGGCAATCATATTCCCTTCGCGACGGCAACCTGCTCACCGGACAGAATCCGGCGTCGTCAGAGGCGGTGGCAAAAGCGGTACTGGAACAGCTTTGACACGCCCAAGCCAGGCAGCACAGCATGGGCAACTGCACTGAAAGGAGATCATTCATGAAAAGCAGAGAAGAGTACATCCGTGCTATGCAGGCAAAACTGGAGGAATGGAATGCCGAGATCGACATCCTGTCCGCCAAGGCAGATGAAGTCACGGCAGACGTCAGGAACGAGTATAAAGAGCAGATTGAATCACTGAAAGCCAGGCAGGCGGCAGCCCGGCAGAAAATAGAGGAGCTTCAGCATGCTGGAGAAAGTGCCCTTGGAGATATGAAATCGGGTATAGAACTGGCCTGGACCGCCCTGGGAGAGGCGATCGACTCGGCACGGTCACGCTTCAAATAACATTTTTGCACGCCAATATGTGGGGAGACGAACCATGCCAAGACCTATCGAAACGACCCACCACCATACACTCCCATTCGGGAGCGACCCGGAATTGCGTCGCCTCTTCATGGTGTTGGACGAGCCGCTTCAAGGGAATCTCCGCTTTGGCCTCCTGCTGGAGGTGTTGGACAAGATTGCCGAAGAAACGGCGCTCAAATATGTGAACCGCTCTCATCCCGATGCCCGGGTGGTAACGGCGGCGATCGACGACATTTTTGTCCGACACGCCGCCGATTTGAATCGTGACATCGTATTTCATGCCCGCATCAACCATGTGGGACGATCGTCCCTCGTGGTCGGCATTCGGGTGGAACAGCCGGGTGAACCGCTCAACCACATCGCTTCGTGTCATTTCACCATGGTTGCCCGCTCGGGAAACGGCGATCAGGAGTTCAGCGTTCCCTTGCCGCCGCTGGAGTATCTGGACGAGGATGAACTGAGACGTGCCGGAAAGGCGGCGGCAAGCCGGGCGGAGTACCAGCGCCAGCAGCTGCTGATGTCGGAACCTCCTTCGCGGGAGGAGTACGAGATGCTCGATAAACTCCACCAGGCCATGGAGGAACCGGGGTTGACAGGGCGACGGATTCAGGACGAATCGTTTTTCAGGGGGTACAAGGCCGGCCGGCTCGTCACCGATTCCTGGGAGCGGATGTACCCGGAAAAGGAGAATGTTCCCCGGTCGATCTTCGGAGGTTATCTGATCCGCCGGGCATTTGAACTCTCAGCAATCTGCTCCGACCTGGTGGCCCCGGATCGCTCCATTATCGCCGCCGTGACCAGGATCAACTTTTTTCAGCCGGTTAGAATCGGCGATACTCTCCACTTTACCTCGCGGGTGGTCTACACCAGCGGCAGCTTTATCTGTGTAGAAGCGAGCATCGAGAGGACCAGCCGTGACCGTACCATCAGGGCTCTTTCCAACTCATGCTTCTTCACGTTCGTCAATGTTGACAGTGAACTTGCTCACAAACAGGTGGCGCCTGTCTACCCTGCCACCTATGTCGAAGACGCCCGCTATCTGGCGGCCCATCGGAGTTTTCGGGCACTGGTGGAGCATCATGCAACAATATGACACTGCTGTCCCTGTTTTGGTAAAGAGGGGATAGCCATGACTTTCCGGAGGAATGTATG
>JBAVTM010000420.1:0-3176 GCA_049696195.1 Desulfuromonadaceae bacterium
ATTACCGCCTTGAGGCCGGCAGCTTCGATGTATCCCTTGATCGTATCGGCAACGCCCATCTTGGCCAGTCCTGCGTCGGTAACGATCAGCAGCTTGGTGGCGCCGAGCGCCTTGGCCTGCTCTCCCGCTTCCTTCGAACACCCTACGCCCATCAGTGAAACCGTTGGAATGTAAAACCCGTACGTCTGATCTGCTAATGCCATTGTGTTCTCCTTCTCGTTCTGTTTTTTTGTGTCACCACCAGTTGGCGGTAAAACGCTTTTCTATGTATACGCACAACGCATGCCAATTCCCGGAACACTCACATCTGCATCAGACTTATTTCATAAATAACTAACAATATCGAACTGTTGCAATCAGTGTTGATTGCGGGTAGGTGGCTGCTTGCTTACATTTTGTTCTAAACACGAACATTAATCATGTTCCATTCTGGCGCATCCGTGCTGTTATGGAACGGTCATGTTGATGCTCTCCGAAAGCCCAACCGGAACATTCCAGCAATCAGAAACCCTCTATAAATACGTCTCATTCCCCTGTAATCAGGCTCTTCAGCCCATTGATCAGTGCAGTCTCCGCTCCCTTATGCTCCCCCGTCACGAATTTGGTATCAAAATTGCCATGTACCCCGGACAAGTGATTTCTTCGATATTTAAACGTATTTCCCACTGAAGAACGGTTGCTATGAAACTGATTGACTCACATGGCCGGCGCATCAATTACCTGAGACTTTCCGTCACGGATCGCTGCAATTTACGCTGCAGTTACTGCATGCCGCCGGAAGGGATTCCGAGGCTTCAGCATGGAGAAATGCTGAGTTATGAGGAGCTGTACCTTGTTGCGAGCGAAGCGGTCTCCCTGGGGATTGAGAAGATCCGGATAACCGGCGGAGAACCGCTTGTCAGAAAGGGACTGCTCGGCTTCATCGAGCGCCTGGCCGCAATCCCGGGCCTCAAGGAGCTGGTGCTCACCACCAACGGCATTCTGCTGCGGGAGATGGCGCTGCCGCTCCGCCGGGCAGGTGTGCAGCGGCTCAATATCAGCCTTGACTCGTTGAACCCGACGACTTTTGCTGCGATTACCCGCGGGGGGGATCTCGGCAAGGTAGTGGATGGCATCGCCGCAGCCGGGGAAGCAGGGTTCCCACCGGTCAAGATCAACATGGTGGTCATGCGGGGGGTGAATGATGATGAGCTGCTTGATTTTGCCGCTCTGACCCTTCGCCACCCCTGTACGGTCCGCTTCATCGAATACATGCCGACCCTTCAGGATAAAGAGTGGGACGTCCGTTCAGTTGACGGCCGCGAGATTCTCGAGCGCATCGGGCAACACTTTCCCCTTCTGCCCCTGGTGAGCGCCGAGATGGCCGGTCCGGCCAGGAACTTTAAAATCAACGGTGCAGCCGGGGCGATCGGCATCATCACGCCGATTTCCGGCCACTTTTGCGAGAGCTGCAACCGCATCCGGGTCACCGCTTCCGGCCTGGTACGCGGCTGCCTGTTTGACAATAAAACGGTTGATCTCAAGCCACATCTGCGGTCACCGGAGCATTCGCACGTGAGGGAAATACTGCGCCGGATCGTCATGGATAAACCGGGTCGCCACCGTCTGGCGGAAGAGGCGCCGGGACAGGACAGAATTGCCATGTCCCGGATCGGCGGCTGACAGCAACCCCTCTAAGTCTCCCTTTAGGCCCCAGAGGGTCCTTATCAGGGGAGACTTGAAAGGCTTAACGGAGAAGAGAGGAAAAATAGATATGTCCGGAAAAATTGTCGCGGTAAGCATCAGCAGGGAAAAAGGGGAACGGAAGACGCCGGTCGCCTTCGTTGAATTAAAGGAGAACCACGGCATCGTCGGCGACGGCCATGCCGGAGATTGGCACCGCCAGGTAAGCCTGCTGGCCATGGAAAGCATTCACAAGATGCAGAAACTGGGGCTCGCCGTCGGGGCAGGGGATTTTGCCGAGAATATCACGACAGAGGGAATTGACCTGGTTTCACTTCCGATCGGCACCAGGCTCGCGCTTGGTACAGCGCTGCTTGAAGTTACCCAGATCGGCAAGGAGTGCCATACCCGCTGCGCCATCTTTTACCAGGCGGGGGACTGCGTCATGCCGAAGGAAGGTATTTTTGCACGGGTGGTACAGGGAGGGGTGGTCAGGGGCGGAGAAAACGTAGCAATGCTCGGTGATGCCCTGGAATTACGCACACATAACGCAGGAGAGAGCGCATGAAAAGAAAATACAAAGAGATTACCAAGGACACGATAGTTTCCGCACGAATCAGTGACGACGAAATGAATAACGTCAAGCAACTCATGGAGGTGACCAACCTTTCGGCATCCGAGATCATGAGAAAGGCGTTTCATCTTCAGGTGGAACGGTTCAATGAGGCCGGGGCGCTGAGTAGCTCCTGTCTGTAAAACGTACAAGGAGAGAGATTCATGCTCGTCATCACATGCATCAAACAGGTCCCGGACACGACGCAGGTCAAAATCGACCCGGCCACCAACACCCTTGTCCGCGACGGGATTCCGTTCATCATCAACCCCTATGACGTTCACGCCATTGAAGAGAGTCTGCGTCTCAAGGACCGCTTCGGCCTCCATGCGACTGCGCTTTCCATGGGGCCTCCCAATGCCGAAGCGGCCCTGAAAAGATCCCTGGCACTGGGAATGGATGATGCGGTGCTCCTCTCGGACCGGGTCTTTGGCGGCGCTGACACCCTCTCGACGAGCAATGTTCTGTCGGCCGCCATCAGGAAGCTGGCGGCAAACAAGCCGCTGGGACTGGTGATATGCGGCAAGCAGACCATCGATGGCGACACCGCCCAGGTCGGGCCCGGTATAGCGGTGCGCCTCGGCCTGAGTCAGCTGACGCTGGTCGACAGGATCGAACACCTTGATCTGCTCGCCAACCGGATCCGGGTACGGAGAAAGCTTGAGGGGCGTTACGAGATCGTCGAGGCGCGTCTGCCGGCGATGATTACGGTGGTCAGGGAGATCAACCAGCCGCGTTATCCGACCGTCCCGATGCGGCTGCAGTCGGAAAAATCGCACATAACCGTCTGGAATAACGAAGACCTGAAGCTGGACGTCAACACCATCGGCCTGAAGGGGTCCCCCACCTGGGTGAGCAAGATTTTCTCTCCGGAGCGGGCCAAGGGGGAGATGCTGGGGGA
>JBAVTM010000421.1:0-7252 GCA_049696195.1 Desulfuromonadaceae bacterium
TCGGCACCGGAACGGCGATCGACTACCAGATCGGCTTTTTCGGTTCGGTAATGATGGGGGTCTTGACGGCGACGGCGGGGGGGATGATCAGGGATATTCTTTCAAACCGGGTGCCGCTGGTGCTGCAGCGCGAAGTATACGCGTCCGCATGCCTGGCGGGGGGTGCACTGCTGTACCTGCTTCACCTCACGGCAATCCCGCGCGACTGGGGATTGGTTGTCTCGGCCGTTGCTGTTACCGGCGTGCGGCTGCTGGCTATCCGCCACGGGTGGGCATTACCACGCGCAACGGTCAAAGGCACCAAAGTGCAATAAAAAAACGGCCATACGGCCGTTTTTTTGTCCTGCAAAATGATCGCGAAGATCAGACCAGATCAAAATTATTCTGATACGCCATCAGAGTATTAATCATCAGGGCGGCCACGGTCATCCTTCCGACGCCTCCGGGGACCGGCGTTATCCATGAACATTTCTTGCTGACATTTTCAAAATCCACATCCCCTACCAGTTTGCCGCTTTCGAGACGATTGATGCCGACATCGATCATCACGACCCCCTCTTTGACCATATCCGCCGTAATAAAACCGGGAATACCGACCGCTACGACAATAATATCCGCCCGCCGCGTCTCATCCAACAGCAGCTCCCGGGGGGTTTCTATGTGAGCGAGGGTGACCGTGGCATTGCCGATCTCGAAATCGTTGGAGAGCATGATGGATATCGGTTTACCGACGATGTTCGACCGGCCGATTACAACGCAATGTCTCCCTTTGACCGGTATTTCGTAGAACTGAAGCAGCTTGCAGATACCATAGGCGGTGGCCGGCCTGAACGCCTTCTGTCCCAGGGTCATCCGGCCGAAATTGGTCGGATGAAAACCGTCGATATCCTTTTCCGGGTCAATCGCATTGATGATATTCTGCGGATTGATATGCTTCGGCACCGGCAGCTGGACAATCAGACCGTCAGTGGCAGGGTCGGCATTGATCTCGGCAATCTTCGCCAGCAGCTCCGCCTCGGTGATACTCTCCGGAAAACGGAGCAGTTCGCTTTCAAAACCGGCACTTTGACACGACTTGATTTTCGATTTTACGTAGGATTCGCTGGGGGCATGCTCCCCGACCAGGATCACGGTCATATGCGGTTTGCGCAAACCTGAGTCGACATACCCGGCAACCCGCCTGGATATGTCCGCCACCAGACTCTCGGCACATATTTTTCCATCTAGTAACTTCATGGCTCGTTTTTCCCCGGTTTATGCCGTGCGTTTGGTGACTTCAATCAGATGATAGCCGAACTGGGTCTGTACCGGCCCGAGAACCTTGCCGACTTCGCCGGAGAACACAACGGTATCAAACTCTTTTACCATCTGTCCCGGGCCGAATTCGCCCAGATTGCCGCCGTCTCTGCCGGATGGGCATGCAGAATGTTCACGGGCACATGCCGCAAAATCTTCTCCTGCCTCGATTTTTGTTTTCAGTGCTTCACACGCTTCTTTTGTTGCCACGAGGATGTGGCGGGCAGATGCTCTAGCCATTCTGAACTCCTTTGTTGGATGGTATTCAGGGATTTTCCCCTGCTGGGTATTGAGTCTCTTTTTGACACTAATACATCCATTAGTCAATTACTCCATGCAATGCGCCACCAGTACGGTAACATCGTCGGGAAGCTGTTCATGCTGCTCGGTGTGGGCCATAAGGCTGCCGACCATCTCCCGGGCGTTCGCCGCGCCGGCAAGGCGTCCGGCCAGGAGCCGGTTGTTCAGCGCCAACTCCGGCCTGGCATCAATCAGGCCGTCGCTGTAGATAACCAGCGTATCCCCCTTTTCTAAACGTACGGTTCCCTCCTGATAGGCATTCCCGCCCAGCACACCAAGCGGGAGACCGCGCGGGGTCAACTCCTCCACTGTCCCGTTCCGGCGCCGTAGAAACACATAGCCATGACCGCAGTCGACAAAGGTCAGGATGCGCTCCGCTACGTTCAGCTGTCCAAGGAACAGCGTGACGAAACTCTCGGAATTTTCCAGATCCGTCAGCACCGCCGATTCGACCAGCCTCAAGGCCTCGGAAGGGCGGGTATGGCCAACGGAGCGCATGGAGGCTCTGACCGTTGCCATCAGCATGGCCGCTGCCATCCCTTTTCCCATGACATCGCCGAGGGTAAGTGCCCATACCCCCAAGCATACCTCTTGCCAGTCGAAGAAATCCCCGCCGACCTGCTTGGCGGGAAGACAGTGGGCAGCGATATCGAAACCGGGGACGTGGGGGTAACCGCGCGGCAGAAGCTTGGCCTGGATCTCGGCCGCGTATACCAGCTCGACCTGGAGCTGATACCGGCGCATTTCGCTTTCCCGCAGGGCCTCCTCCGCCTTCTTCCTTTCGCTGACGTCCCTGATCAGGCCGATATTGCCGGTCGGAACCCCCATCTTGTCCAGATGCTTCAAGGCATGCAATTCTCCGATAAAGAGTTCGCCGTTTTTCCTCCTGAAATTAACCTCCAGGATTTTACCCTTGGTCGACTCCCCGATGCCGTTTATCTCGCTGCCCGTAATACGGTACTCTTCCTCATCGGCGTATAACATGCCTGTGCTTTTCCCGATCACTTCATCCAGCTCGTAGCCGAACATCTCCCGCAGTGCCGGCTGGTTGGCGGTCATTATCCTGCGGTCGTGATCGCTTACCACGATGACGTCGCGAATGCTGGTGAAGAGATTCTGATAACTCTCCGCCCGCTCATGAATCTCCTGGTAGGCCCTTTCCAGCTCATCCTGCGTCTTTCGGCGTTCAGCCCGCTCATTGCACTCGCCGAGCGCCCGATTGACCGCCGGCACCAGCCGGGAGAGCCTGCTTTTCAGGACATAATCCGTGGCGCCGTTCTTCAAGGACTCGATGGCCGCCTCTTCCCCCAGCCTGCCTGAAACGAAGACGAACGGAAGGTCGGGATGCTTCTCCCGGACGATGGCCAGGGCGCTCATCCCGTCGAAGGCGGGCAAGGAAAAATCAGCCAAAACCAGATCGACCTCCCCCCCCTCCAGAGCGGCGACAAAATCGTCGCGGGCGGCAACCACCAGCACGTCGCAGCTGACCTCTTCTCCAGCCAGGGTTTCCCGGACGAGTTCGGCGTCGCCCGGGTCATCCTCGAGATGGAGTATGCGCAGGGGGCATTTCATCCTTTCTCACCTTTCCTGCTCCCGGCAGGCGGAGGCTCATTGATGAGCGCCCAAAACACGCCCAGCTCCTTGACAGCATCCATAAAATCGTGAAAGTTGACCGGCTTTACCACATACGCATTCACCCCCAGCCGGTAGGTATCGATCATGTCCCGTTCCTCGCGGGAAGAGGTGAGCACCACCACCGGGAGAAGTTTCAGGTTTTCATCGGACTTTATGGTGCGCAGAACTTCGAGACCATCCACCTTGGGGAGTTTTAGGTCGAGCAGTACCACTGACAGATCGTTACAGTCTTGCCCGTGATATTTCCCCCGGCAATAAAGGTAATCCAGGGCTTCCGCCCCGTCATGCACCCATTCGACTCCATTGGCAAGGTTGTGCTCCGCCAGCGCCTCCAGGGTGAGTTCCGCATCATTGGGATTGTCCTCCACCAATAGGATCCGTTTCAATGTAACCATCTTTCACACCCCTTTCGATTGCGGCAGCGAGAAGCGGAAGAGCGCGCCGCCGCCCACCTCGCCTTCGGCCCGGATTCTGCCGCCATGCCGGTGAATGACGCGCTGTACATTGGCCAGGCCGACACCGGTCCCGGCAAAATCCTCCGCGTCGTGGAGACGCTGGAACAGGCCGAACAGCTTGCCCGCATATTTCATGTCGAATCCGACGCCGTTATCCCTGATGAAGAAGTGCGTTTCCAGCGGATCGTCACCGATCGTACCAATCTCGATCCTCGCCTGGGAACGCCGGCTCGTATATTTCAGGGCATTGGATATGAGATTTGCCCATACCTGACGGAGCATGGCGGCATCACCCTCCACCACCGGCAGAGGCGCGATCTCCCAGACGATGTCCCTCCCCCGCGCCTCTTCCTTCAGTTCATCGATGACCCCTTTTACCAGCAAGTTGAAGTCTATCCGGGATTTCATCATCTCCGTTCGGCCCATGCGGGAAAAGGCAAGGATGTCGTCGATCAGGGTCCCCATCTTCTGGGCCGCTTCCGAGATCACCTGCAGGTAGTGCCGGCTCTTCTCGTCCAGCGCTCCCTGATCCCGCTTGTTCAGAAGTTCCACAAACCCGGTGACATGGCGGAGCGGGGCGCGCAGGTCATGGGAGACGGAATAGCTGAAGGCCTCCAGCTCCTTGTTGGCGGCCTCGACCTGCAGGACATGCCGTTGCAGTTCCTCATTCAGTTCGCTTATCTTTTTCTCGGCCCGCCGCCGGTTCAAGGTCTCGACAAACGCGACCGACAGCGCCTCCACGTCGAGCTGATCGTCCAGGGTATACCCCGGCTCCTTGTTGGCCAGGGCGATCATGCCGATGATCCCCCCCACGAATCGCAACGGGACCCCAAGAAACGAGGTGAGGTGTGGGTGGCCGGCGGGTTTTTCGACAGCGTCGGGATGGCCGGCCGGATCATTTATGATCCATGAGGCATTCTCCATGAGTCCGAGCCGGTTTATGCCCCGGTTGGGCATGTTCTTCAGCAGCGAATAGGCCTCCGGCCTGGGAACGGTGCAGGCTTCCCACCCGGCCCGGCTGAGCGTGGTCGTATCAAACAGCCCCTCCGGATTCATTTCACCGATGAACCCTATTTTGCTGCCGGTCAGCTCCTCGGCGACCTTCAGGCAGATTTGCGCCACCTCCTCTTCGGTCTCGCAGTCGGTGGTCTCCCTGAATATCCTGATGATCGCCGTCAAGAGGGCAATCTGTCGCCGCGTCCTTGCATCCGGCAGTCCCTGCTCGCCGATCCCTGCTTCCGTTTTTTGTTTTTTGGCCATTCTATTTACCGTCTGCTCCGTTGCTGTGCCGCCCCATGCAGGCTGCGAGTCGTTCATATAACCATAGCATTATATTGCGGCCTGGCAACCCGGCATACAGCTACCGATTACTCGACAATTATTATACTTATTTTTTTACAGTCCAGATGGAATGAGAATAAAATGTGGGCCCTGGATCGATAATGGAGGAGGGATGCGAAAATGATTGTGGTCAGAGAGCCGCCAATGTGTACATCGTGGTCGCACCAAAACAGATAATGCCGGTGTTGCAGCAGCACATACAGCCCTCCGGATTGGAAGGCTGTATGTGCTCTCAATGATTTCAAACAGAAATTTTTTATGGGCCGAGAGAGTACTTGACCTTTATGCCCGATCACCTCCTCCTTGGTCCAGCCTCGCCCCGTTCCGTTGTATATCCTAGAAACTGATCTGTGTACGGAGTGCGAGCGCCACGACGTTATCGGCACTGCGAATCCCCGCCGGGTTGATCAGGTACTGTACGACCGGCGCGACTTCAATCTGATCGTTCACCTTGAACTTGTAATAGGCTTCCGCCAGCTTCTCCTGGGAGTCTGCTACAGCGGCAACCGCCTGAATCTGTCCGTAGGCAAAGCCGAGCACGTCATCCTTGCGGCCGGGGATCAGCCCGACATACTGCCCTCCCAAACTCCATGCCGCCCTGGTCGCGTAAACATCCCTGTCCCGCTGGCCATAACGGGCAAACAGGGTCAGTTTGTCGTTGACCTGCTGGTCGAGGCTGATTCCGAAGCCGTAGGCGTTCTTCCGCACCAGTTTGGTTTCCGCATCGGGCAGGGCGCCGTCAATGCTGGCGTAAATCCGGTAGTTGCCTGCCAGTTCGCCCACCTTGATCTTGTAGCCCAGTTCGGCGATGCCGAAGCCGTGATCGAAGATATCAGCGCTGTCGGAGCTGTCGGCGCTGTCGGTGTCGCCGCTCCCGTAACCGAGCTCGAAGGTGAGAGGTTCTGCCAGTTTGGCCTCGATCCTGACTCCCGGTCCGTTAGCCGGGACGCCAAGGACACCTGAATGGACGAAGGCTCCGGCAAGGAACTGGCCGTTTTCGTCGTTAGCCACGGTATTCGAGTCGAAATAATTGGACAAGTCGATCTTGCCTGCCGTCAATATCAGGCGATCGTTGGAGGCCGCATGTTCAACCCATGCCTCGCGGAACCTTACCCTGTCGCCGGTGGAACCGGCCACCCCGTTCAGAGCGGAAAAGTTGGCGACGTGAGCGTCGATCCCGTTACCGCCGGTTGATTCGACGTCGATCACCGCAATGGTGCTCTCGCCGACCTTGAAGTTGAAGACAAGGTCGCCGCGGCCGACCACACCGGACCGGTCCTTAGGATCATTGCCGATCGACCCCTGCAGCACCCCCACCAGCCCGCCGCTCAGGGAGATGTTCTTGGTGAGTGCCGTGAATCTGGTCCCCAACTCTTCGTAGCGCGACTGGAAAGTACGGGTTCCTACCAGGAGCATCTCGCCGCGAAGCTCTTCCTTGAGGTCGTTGAGCACGACGAGGTCTTCCCTGTCAACCGCCCCGGAACCTTCCGCGACCACCTTTTGCGCCATCTTCTCCGTCAGGAGTTGTACGGCTGCAGCTACGTCAATCCTGCTGCACTCGGCCTTTCCCGCTTTAAAGTCCTCGGAAAAAATCCCCTCTACCTTGTACTTGTTCCCCAGCCGTATGAGCTTCTGGCAGGCCTTGTGTTTGACGGAAATTTTTTCCGGCAGGCCTGCCTCCGCGCTTGCCATCCCGTGAATCTGCCGATCTCCATCCTCTACACTGACGTGATCCTCGTGATTGTGAGCGGCCTGGGAAACCTCGGCTTTCCTCCCGCCATCTCCGGCAGGATTGCCTAGGGCGGTGCCGGCGGTCAGAGCCACCAGTGCCAGTGTTGTTGCCGTCCTGCATAGATTTCGGGGTAATCTGATGGTACGCTGCATAGCTAAATTTCTCCTTTTGAGTGAGTGTCCTGGCTGGCGACCGACTCTTGGAAATGACATTCCTTATCAGTAGCTGTGCAAAAAAAATGTTTACCGGTGGCGCAGATATTATCAAGACAGTCAAAGAGCGAATCACATCCCGCCAGTTGATTTTCCATGACAGCACGGGAACAACGATATGCATCGGCAAGGCAGAGACTTTTAGTTGGGTCTCCGTATATTTTCCATGGTCCCTGGCAGGCAAACGGCAGGTTGACCATTCCCATGAAGGCCGCCACATCCTTGGCGGGATAACCGATGAAAAGACCTATTTCGTGGGGGAAGGAATCATTCTCCCCAAC
>JBAVTM010000422.1:0-1654 GCA_049696195.1 Desulfuromonadaceae bacterium
CCCTTGTCCTTCAGGTAGTCATAGGTGTTTTTAGCGCCGCCACCACCCCGCGGGCAGATAACGACCACATCGTTTCGGCTTGCCGAGAGCACGGGCAGGGCTGCATCAAGTTTCTGTCTGTCGGCAGCGGACTTAACCGGATAGGCGCCTGTTTCCATCGCCCCCTTGAAATGGTGCTGTTTAAATTCAGCCGGCACCTGGATATCGACTATGGTCATATCCTTCCCTTTTTCCAGCCATTGCCGGAACTGGTCCTGTTCGACGTAGTTGTATCCACCTGCAAAAGCTGTGAAGGCACAGCCAAGAAGCAGCGCCACAACCATGATTCGTTTCATATATTCTCCGTTCGGTTTTTCTCTGATAATGGTTGCACCAACGTGTTAATCGATCGAGGTTACTTTTCCTTGAAGCTGTAACTGTAGGCAAAGCTTTTCGGCTGGTAGAAGTTGATGACCGTGCCCCCAACCTCGGCGTAGGGATAGCCGAAGGTGTTG
Source organism: Desulfuromonadaceae bacterium (assembly GCA_049696195.1). Lineage (GTDB taxonomy): Bacteria > Desulfobacterota > Desulfuromonadia > Geobacterales > Pseudopelobacteraceae > JACRCG01. The sequence goes on from JBAVTM010000422.1 coordinate 495, forward strand.
AGCGGCGCCCCGGCCTGTGGAGGATTGAGGATGATGTCCCGGCCGCTGGCAAGTACCACCCGGTACGCATCGATGCTGCCCCAGAAATATTCCCGGTACGCTTTCGCCTTCGGATCGCTCGGTTCCAGCTTCTCCACCAGCATCGCCTTGCGCACGTCGGCCGGATCAGCCGTTACCCAGCCGTAGCCGGGGAGGAAAAACTCGGCCCAGCAGTGCTGGTAGGCGGTGATGTCTTCTTCGGGTTTTTTGCCGAGCCGGACGCTGAACACTTCCCGCGCCGGTACGCCGGCCGCCCGGCAGAGGGCGATATAGACCGACGAGATGTCGGTGCACTTCCCGCCCGGCTTCTGCAGCAGGGCGCAGACGTCTCCCTTGCCGCAGCCCACCGTGGCCGGATCCCGATACATGTTGCCGCAGCACCAGTCGTAGATGGCCCTGGCTTTTGCAAGCACGGTCTGCTTGCCCTTGGTAATGGAATCCGCCAGTTTCCTGACCTCGCCATCGATGGGGCCGAGGCTCGTGGGCTTAAGATATTTGGCGTAATCCGCCCGGTTCCACGTGGGCTCTTCGGTCGGCAGATTTGTCTGGCGTATTTCCCGACGGTCAACGCTGAAGGAGAAGCTGAGCGTGCGGCTTTTCACGCCGGCCGGCCACTGGGCGTAGAGGATCGGGGTGCCGTTTGCCTCCTCCGTATAGACACCGGATGAGGCAAAATCTCCGGAAACCTTGATATCGCCCACCTTCTGATGTCGGTCGGTCACCGGATAGGGGATCCAGAGTTTCGTTTCCCTGTCCGCATTCTGGGCGGAAAGATCCACGTCAAGGGTAACGACGCCTGAACGGCTTGCAGCGGAAGCCGCAGTGGTGAAGGTCGTGCAGAGCGCCACTGCAAACAACAGAAACTTCTTTTTCATTTATTCTCCTGTGATGCAGAATGATAGTCGTTTTCCAACGGGAAACATTAGTATTGGTAAATCGCCGTTTTGATTCATATTCTTATTTGTTATTGTGGAATATGTCAAATTGATATATTCGATAATACCGATAAGAAAAATCGGTATTTACGATATGGAGCTGCCATGAATATAAAACAGCTGGAGATCTTTGTGACCATTGCCGCCACCGGCAGCTTTTCGAAAGGTGCGGAGGCGGCCTGTATC
>JBAVTM010000423.1:0-19769 GCA_049696195.1 Desulfuromonadaceae bacterium
GCTGGATGACAACCTTCAGCGGCAGGCCGTATTTTCCGGCAAACTCGAAATCGCGCTGATCGTGGGTCGGTACCGCCATGACGGCACCGGTGCCGTAATCCATCAGGACAAAGTTGGCAAGGAAGATCGGCATCCGCGCCCCGGTCACCGGATTGATGCAGTATGAACCGGTAAATACCCCCTCTTTTTCAAAATCATCAGCGGTACGTTTGATGCGATCGGTTTTTCTGATCTTGTCGATAAATGCGACGACCGCCTCCCTTTGATCAGGGGCGGCAAGTTCGAGGGCACGGGGATGTTCCGGCGCCAGCGACATGAAGGTTGCCCCGAAGAGGGTGTCCTGACGTGTCGTGAAAACCCGGATCGGTTCACTGCTGTTTTCCACCGGAAAATCGATCTCACAGCCATAACTCTTGCCGATCCAGTTGCGCTGCATGACAAGCACCCGCTCCGGCCACCCGGGAAGTTTGTATGTGTTCTCAAGAAGCTCCTCGGCATAATCGGTTATCCGGAAAAACCACTGATCAAGCTCTTTCTGGGTAACATCGCTGTCACAGCGCCAGCAGCTGCCATCTTCAACCTGCTCATTGGCGAGTACGGTTTCGCATTTGGGACACCAGTTGACAAAAGAGGTCTTTTTGTAGGCCAGTCCCTTGGCAAACATCTCCAGAAAAAGCTTCTGTTCCCAGCGATAATAATCGACATCGCAGGTTGCCAGTTCACGATCCCAGTCGTATGAAAATCCCATCTTCTTGATCTGGTTCCGCATATAGGCGATATTTTCTTGCGTCCAGGTTGCCGGATGGCTCTTGTTCTGGATCGCTGCGTTTTCAGCCGGCATACCGAATGCGTCCCATCCCATCGGATGCATGACATTGAAACCACGCATCCTTTTGAATCTGCCGATAACATCACCGATAGAATAATTACGGACATGCCCCATATGGATGCGGCCGGAAGGATACGGGAACATCTCCAGGAGATAGTATTTCTGTTTATTCCTGTCAGCAGTGGCCTTGAACGTTTTTTCATTATCCCAGACGGATTGCCATTTCTGCTCTACTTCTTTCGGTAAATACTTCTGCTCCACGGTAATTTCCTTTCGTGCCTTGAATATATCTAATTGTCTGCTTATTGCATCGGTTGCGGTCGCCAGTCAGACTCTTTTTGATGGCATCGTTCACAGGCTGCCGGGTCCTTGACACTGAACGCCATACTGAGGCCGTGACAACTGCCGCAGAACATGCCCTGGTCCATCTCCTTCATCACCCAGCGTTTATCCGAGGTCCCCGACGGTACGGCGGTATAGTGGCAATCACCGCAGGTGTATCCTCTTTCGGAGTGCGGCTTATGGCTGAACTCAACGTTTCCGGTATTCGGCGAAAGTTCATACCGGACTGTGCGCAGGTTTCCGGGATGGCACTTCACGCAGTTGGACTTTACACTGAAGGCGGTTTTGTCATCATGGCAACTGCCGCAGGATTTGCCCTGTTCCATCTGGCTCATGGTAATGTGCTTGTTACCGGCGCCCGGAATGAAGAGATCGGGGTGGCAATCCTTGCAGCTGTAGGCGGCTATATGTACCGTATGGCTGAACTGGGCGCTGCCTGGGAGAAAATGGATCTGTTTGACCGTATGGCATTTCTGACAGTCTGATTTTACGCCAAAGGCACCGGTGCCGTCGTGGCAGGTACCGCATGAGCTCCCCTTTTCCATGTCAGCCATGGTGGCCCGCCGGCTCTCTTTGCCGGCCTTGAAAATCTGATTGTGGCATTCAACACATTTAAACATACCCTTGTGAACAGTGTGGCTGAAGATTGTAGAACCGGTCTCCTTGACTTTGAATACGACATCGACGGTAGATTTGTGACACTTGTCACAGTCACCTTTTACACTGAACACGGTCGAACCGTCGTGGCAGCTGCCGCATGAAGAGCCTTTCTCCATCTGCGTCATGGAAAACCGCTTATTGTCAGGGCCGGCGTTAAACAGCTGGTTATGGCAATCGTTGCAGGAGTATGCGGCGAGATGTATATCATGGTTAAAGCGGGCGTCATCAGAAAACAGGATCTCCTTGACCGGATGGCATTTGCTGCATGACTTGACACTGAAAGCGGTTTTGCCGTCATGACACGCCCCGCATGATTTCCCTTTGTCCATTTCGCTCATGGTAAAACGCCTGGAAGCAGTTCCGGCGGCTATTATCCCGTTATGGCACTGACCGCAGGACAGCTCCTCGCGGTGTTTTGTGTGACTGAACGTGACTGTTCCGGCATCCTTGATCGTGAAAATCCGATCAGGAGGGTTGGAGGGATGACATTTTTCGCAGTTTCCGCTTACCCCGAAAGCCGTCTTGCCGTCATGACACGCGCCGCAGGATTTGCCCTGCTCCATTTGCAGCATCGTATAACGTATACTGCGGGTACCCCCGATAAAAACGGCGCTGTGGCATTCATCACATTTAAACATCTTGAGATGATCGACGTGACTGAACCTGGCGTCAAAAGCCTTGAAACGTATGTCAATGACGTTCTTATGGCATTTTTGGCAGTCGCCTTTAACGGAAAAAGCGGCTTTCCCGTCGTGACAGGCTCCGCACGACTTCCCCGATTCCATATCAAGCATGGTGTGACTTGCCCGGTTCGGTCCGGGAACAAAAATCTTGTTGTGGCATTCAGAGCACGCAAATGACATCTCCAGATGGGTGCCGTGGCTGAACACCGATCCGCCGGCGAGCGGAATTTCACTGACCTGATGACATTTGATACAATCTCCTGAAACGGAAAACGCGCTCTTGCCGTCGTGGCAGCTGCCGCATGATTTTCCCTGCTGCATCTGGGACATGGTAACGGCCGGATTACTCTTGTCCGCCTTAAACAGAGCGTCATGACAATCCGTACAGGTGAACATGCCGAGATGTTTGCTGTGTTTGAAGGTCAACGTCCCGAAATCGCGAATGGCTATCGTTACGGCATCAACCGTGTGACAGATTGTACAGTTATTCAGTTGCGGTGTTTTAGGATGTTCTTTGTTGTGGCAGGCCCCGCATGATTTTCCCTTTTCCATTTCAGCCATCGTAACAGCCGGGTTGTTTTTACGGACAATGTGGAAAATTGAATTGTGGCAGGCAGAGCAGTTATTGTTCTGGCTTTTGAGGTGGTTTTCATGGCTGAAGGGAATGCTGCCGGCGTTTTTGGTTTTAATATGGAGTATCTGCTTGAAATCTGCAGAAACGACTCCGGGAAGGGTAATAACAGTAACCAACAATAATAGATGTAGTAACCGGTTCATTAATAAATACCTTTTGTACGTTAGAAGTAATTTTTTGCGCTTTTCCGGCATAAAACTGCTTGTGTTGACGCACGTATCCTGTTTATAGGGCCATGCCCTGAACATATCGGAATCAGGAAAACCCGCCCAGCAAAATAATTTCTGAGGCAACTCGATCAAGCGGGACACAGCGGTCAACAACACCGGTCGCCACTGCTTCACGCGGCATGCCGTACACGACTGCAGTTTCCTCTGATTCCGCTATCACGCAACCGCCTTGCTCCTTTATGGTCTGTATCCCCTTGCTACCGTCGTTGCCCATGCCGGTCAAAATCACAGCCGCTGCCCTTTTGCGGTAAATGCCGGCACACGACTGCAGCATGACGTCAACAGAGGGAACATACCGGTCTGATTCTGTCGGTTCTACGATGCGGGCCGTCACCTGGCCTCCGCACACTTCGAAGATCATGTTCCTCCCCCCAGGGGCAATAAGAACTCTGCCGGGAAGGACAAGATCACCGTCCTCGGCCTCTTTTATGTCAAAGAGTGAAGAGCGATTCAGCCGGTCTGCAAAGGCCTTGGTAAAACCGGCCGGCATATGTTGGGAAACAACGACCGCAAAAGGGTATTTCTGCTCAAAAGCCGAAAAAATCTGCTGCAGAGCGGGCGGCCCTCCGGTCGAAGAGCCGATTGCAACAAGATCAATGGCGTGATGCATGCCGCCCGCTACCCCTCCGACCGGAACCGGTTCGGCACATCGGCGTTCCGAAAGGGTAACCCCGGCGATTGAGGGGATGTGCCTGGACGGCTTTAGTGCAAGGACCTGCAGCACTTTTTTTTGCAGATCTTCTTTTATGGAAAGCAGATCGACGGACGCGCTGCTGGATGGTTTCGCCACAAAATCAAGCGCTCCGAGTTCGAGTGCTCTGAATATCTTGTCCGCACCGCCAAGGGCACTAATAACGATCACCGGCAGTGAAAAGCGGGTTGTCAGGATGCGCAGCAGCGTAAAACCATCCATTTTGGGCATTTCCAGATCCAGAGTTACCAGATCGGGTTTGAGTGTAATGACCTTTTGAATCCCCTCTTCGCCGTTTGTCGCGTATCCCACGACTTCAACAGAATCAAGTCCTTCCAGCATACGGGTTATACTGCGGCGGCTGAAAGCTGAATCATCGACAACGACGATCCTGATCTTTTTCACAGGGGGCCTCCAGCAGAAAAACGATCCGGCTTTTGATAGACCATGTCGTTTTTAAAGTGGCGGAGTGTAAACCGTGTTGTGATATTCATAAGAGATTCAGAGTGCCCCAGCAGGAGAAAGCCGCCATTATACAGAGCGGAGTGAAATGATTCAATGACACGTTTTTTGGCTGCCTGGTCAAAGTAGATAATTACATTACGACAAAAAACAAGGTCGAACGTGCCGAGCATGGTCAGGCGACTTGTGTCAAAAAGGTTGAGATGACTGATGGTAACCAGCTCCCGGATGGAATCATTTACTTTATAGCCGTCGTCGTGCCGATGAAAAAAACGTCGCAGGTCACTCTCTTCAGTCGCCCGAAAGGATGCTGTGCTATATACGGCGCGGCGCGCCTGCTGCAGTACTTTCTGACTGATATCGGTACCGATGATTTCTATTTTCCATCCGGACAGTTCGGGAATAGTACTCAGAAGCATCGCGATGGTGTACGGCTCTTCTCCGGTAGAGCACCCCGCGCTCCATATGCGCAGGGAATGGTTCCCGTACGCAGTTTTACGTTTGATCAGCTCAGGAATGATCTCATCGGAAAAGGCTTTGAGCTGGAACGATTCTCGAAAAAAATACGTTTCATTGGTAGTAAGAACATCCATGATATCCATGAGTTCCTGCTCTTTCCCCCGGTTATACTTCAAATAGTGGTAATAGTCATAAAAAGTGGGGAGAGCCAGGTCTGTCAAACGGCGGGAAAGGCGCTTTTCAAGAATGTACTTTGAATTCTGATCAAAATAAATTCCGCAATGCGTGTAGATGCAATCCCGCAAAAGATGAAATTCATCGTCGGACATACTATGAACGTGAGCACCGGAAAACGTCATGAACAACCTAGCTTACGTTGGTAGCGACAACGTGATCCAGGGACTTGGCCGCCTGCCGGGCAATTTCCTTATCAGTGCTTTGAAGAGCAAGCCGGATGATTTCTTTGGATTCGGGGTCGTTGATTTCCTCAAGAATCTTCAAGCTGGTAATCATCAACAACCCCTCCGCTCTTGTATGATTTTTTTTAATTATTGCCCATGCCCGGGCCGGTTCGATGGTGGCAATGGCCTTTAATACGGCAGACTGTACCCACACATCCTGGTCATTCAGAGCATGTTCAAGAGCATCAAGGGTCAGCGCATCACGCACATTTCCAAGGGCATCAGCGACGGCGACCCTGACATCCGGATCCTCATCTGCCAGCGCTAATACGAGCATCGATCCGGATGTACCAACACGGCTGGTTCCGATTGCAGAAACAGCCGCTTTGCGAACCTGGGGGTCTTCATCTTTTATGAGCAGCAGTAAACGATCCTGTTCGCCCAGCGATGCCAGCAAAAGCGCGGCAGCTTTCCGGTGCTGCGGGGCTTTCGATGAGCAGAAATGACCGACTTCGGACAGAATCGCCGAACGGCTGATCATGATAAGCGACTGTAAGCTGGCGACAGCCGCAGCATATACGTATGCATCACTATCGTCAATCAGGGTAATCAGACCGGGAATCAATGTGGCCAGGCCAAGCTTTCCGACCGCCACTGCAGCCGCTTTGCGAACCAGCGCAGAAGGGTCGCGCAACGCGTCCTCAATAACATCATTAAAGCCGGAATAACCACACTCGGCGATCAGGATACAGATGCCGCTTCGTCTTCTCTCATCAAGGGTTGAATATCGAGAAATAATTTCATTCAACGCATCACTGCCAAAGCGTTTCAATGCTGAAATCGAGGCATAGGCCGTACGCTCGTCAGCAGACGCTTCAATCAGCAGCGGTATGAAACGGGCATCCCTGATCACGACCCCGACCCAAAGCAGGGCTTCCGTCAACACCCCATCCCGATGGTCATACAGTTCCAGCAAACCGGAAATAATGTCTTTTCCCTTGAATAACTGGAGTGCATTGCGGATATGTGCCCGTGACGCAGCCGAAGAGCGACCGTGAATTTTGTACAGAGCCTTGACAGCGGCGGCACGACAGTTTTTCTGACGGCAGGAAAAGCCATCCAGCAAAACCTTGAACGAGCTATCATCGGAAATGGATCCCAAACATTCAAATACTGCTTTTTTTAGTATATCCTGCTCTGCCAGCTTAATGAGCGCTTCCGGAACCGGAACCGTTTTTGCCAGAGTCCCCAAAGCTCCAAGAGCACTGAAGCGGAACAGCTCATCATCTCTCGCCAGAATTGCCTGCATCAGCCGTTCTGCGGCTTCGGTGTCGCCCATTGCACCCAGTTGCTCTGCCGCGGCTGAAGCAACATTTACCTCGGGGTCATTCAGGGCCTGCAGCAGCACCGGAACAAAAACCGGATCGCCGATCCCCCCCATCGCATCAATGACAAATTTGCGTACATCGGCATCCTGATCCTGCACCATTTTCATCAGCGGGGAGACAGAGGCAGACCCGAGACGGATAACCGCTTCAGCAGCTGAGTTTCTCAAGCCGGCATTATCTTCATTGCGGAGAAGATTCAACAACTGCTCAACGGAAGTGAGGCCAGGTTTCGACTGTACATAAAGTTCTACGGCCTCTTTTCGCACCCGCCAGCTTTCGTCACCCATAGCGGTGAATAAAATGGTTTGTAAGTCAGGGCATGAAATATCGCGCAACGATTGCAGTGCTGACCTGCGAATTTCCTCATCATCTGATTGAAGAGCGCGGCGTATATTTTGAAGATTCATCACCTGGCAACTCCTGGAATTGACACCTTACCATCTCCTTAAACCTTAAAACAGGAGGTGGATTATAATCTCCCCTTCTGATTCAGGAGGGGCCGCGGGTGGTAACTGTTGACTCTGTTTGTACGCCGGTACATCGGCCTGATTTCCGGTATAGCCTCAAATAAGTGAATCAATATCCAGCATCATAAGGACGCGGTTATTCGACAGGCAGACGCCTAAAAGAAGCTCCATCCCCGCCCCTGATGCCACCTGGATCGGAGGCTTTATGTCGTCAACAGGCACAGAAACAATCTCCATGACATCATCCACCACAAGAGCCAGTAATTGCCTGACCAGAGACACAATCAGCAATTTGCCGGCCGGAGCGTTTTCGGCAACCGGCATTCCGAATCGCTTGCGCATGTCCATTACCGGGATAACTGATCCGCGGAGATTTATAACACCCTCCAGAAGGTCTGAAACGAACGGCAGGGGTGACAACTTCTGAGGGACAAGTATCTCACGAATCCTCATGATATCGACAGCAAACAGCCTGTCTCCGAGGCTGAAACAAGCCATCTGGATATGGGTTACCGGACCCTCCATGCTACGTACCTGTTCCGGATAGGGACAGTAGTCTACTGATTTCCTCGATAATCATGGCGGATTTGAAGGGTTTGACAAGATAGGCATCAGCGCCGCATAAAACTCCTCTGTCATGATCATCCTGGGCTTTTTTACCGGTTAGCATGATAATCGGGACTGCGGCGGTGCGCGGGTTTTTTCGTATCTGTCGGCAGACCTCAAACCCGTCGACATCAGGCAGCATGATGTCCAGCAGTACGAGGTCAAATTTTTCCACCCCGATTTTTTCAATAGCCATTTTCCCGGTAATGGCGCCGATTACTTCAAAGCCCCTGACAGTCAGAAGAATCGTCTCCAGTTTGAGGAGGCTTTCTTCATCTTCAACGATCAAAATTCTTTTTTTTCTCGGCATGCCGGCCTCTTTTCAGTACAGGTTGATGTCAGCAATATTTTCCAGATTCAAAATTATGATCAGTCGTCCGTCCGAACGACCGAGCCCGCTGATGAAATCCCGGTCAATTCCGTCCATGATTGCAGGAGCCGCTTCGACAGCACCCGGCTGTATCAGTACAACCTGGATCACTTCGTCAACCAGCAGGCCACTGAATGAACCACTGTTCCTGATGACAACTATCCGCTCTTTTCCGGTAGGCTCTTCTCGAATCAGACCAAGTCGAACACGCATATCAATAATCGGAATTATTATGCCGCGCAATGAAAGAATTCCTGAAACAAAGAGCGGGGCACGAGGAACTTCGGTCACTTCTCTCGGTTTAATGATTTCTTTAATATCCATGATATTTATACCATAGATCTCATTTGAAACCCGAAAGCAGAGAAATTCGAGCGGCGCTTCGGCAACGATTTCACCGCATACGTCATCGGCAAGAATCGACTCGTCGTCGCACCCTGCGGCAGTTCTGCCTGCCAGAATAGCTTCCAGCGGTGTGCACGTTACGGGAACACACTCCGGAATAGCTGCGCTAAATGGCTGCGCAGACGCTGAAACAACAAACGGCGAGGATGAAGACTCCTTTTGAAAAAAGTCCACGTTAGTGGCAACGGGAGCAGCCGGGACGGTTTCGATTGCGTCATGTATCAGCTCTGACGGAGATAAGGGGGCGATGGACCGCTCATCCCCGAGATCTTTGCGCATCAGTAAAGATTTTTTTCTGATTTTTGCGAGATCCATATCTGTACCGCCTACATCATCAATTCATCTTTTATTTCGTTGATTATGCCCGAATCGATCAAGGCCGCATCGCATCCGTATGCAACCAGCAGGGCATTGGTTGCCATGGAATTGATTTTGCGGGGCACCCCGCCGCTCAGTTCATGAATGCGCTGGACGGCGTCCGGTGTGAATAGACCGGAAGTCCCTCCGGCAGCCTCGAGCCGAAAATCAAGATATTCCATTATTTCATCGAGCAACAAAGGTTTCAGGTGATAATGAAGCGATATTCTTTGCCGTAGCGGCTCAAAACGGCTGGATGCCATCATGGGGCGCAATTCCGGCTGTCCCATGATGACAACGCCAAGCAGATTGCGGTCGTCCAGCTGAAAGTTGGTCAGAAGCCGAATCTCATCGAACACCTCCGCATCAGTAATCATCTGGGCTTCGTCAATCACCAGCACTGGACAAATATCACGTTGATTCAAAGAGTATACGGCGGTATGAATTTGATTAATCAAGATATCTTTGGCATCGGCCGGCTGTTCTATGTCAAGAATCCTGGCAAAGGTGCGAAGGAATTCGATCGCATTCAAGCGTGGATTGATGATGTAGCAAAAACGGAAACGGGGGCCGAGACGATCCATCAGGGCTCGCGAGAGCGTGGTTTTGCCGCAGCCTATTTCTCCTGTCAATACGGCAAGTTCACGTTCTTCAACGACAAATTCAAGGCGGGCAAGTGCCTCTTCATGGCCGCGACTCAAAAAAAGGAACCGGGGGTCGGGGGTTTTGCTGAACGGTTTTTCCTTAAAGCCGAAGTAGCGCTTGTACATGAATGTCAGCTCCCCGAGCGCATTGTTTCATTGATAATGCCACCGACATCCAAAACAAGAATTGTGCGTTGGTCTCCAAGATCTGCGGCGCCCGAAACACCACGGAGCCGCTTGAATGAGTCGCCCAGCGGCTTTATTACGATATCCTGCTGGCTGATCAGATCGTCAACCGCGATTCCGAGACGCTTCTCAGCTACGCCGACTACGACAACATAAAATTCTTTCGGAGGTTCGTTACTGCGCCGGATATCAAAAAAACTCTCAAGTCTCAGCAGGGGCACGGTTGATTCACGCAGTTGTATTACCTCTTTGCGCTCTACCGTCATAATATCCTTGCCGGTCATTAACAGCGATTCAAGGACAGATGTGATCGGCAGTGCATAGGTCTTGCCGCTGCAGCTAATGATCAGGGCCTTGATAATTGCCAGCGTGATCGGCAGGGTAATAATAAAGCGGCTCCCCTCACCCTTATGCGTCTCAATATCCACCATGCCGGAAACTGCCGAGATGTTGTTCCTTACAACATCCATACCGACGCCCCGTCCTGAAACCTCACTGACGGTTTCATTGGTGGAAAAACCGGGCAGAAAGATAAAATCCAGTGCGTCGCGATCGGATACCATACTGACGTCGTTCACCAACCCTTTTTGCAACGCCGTGCTTTTTACCTTCTCGATATCAATGCCACTGCCGTCATCTTCAATTTCAATAACAACATGGTTACCTTTTTGATACGATGATATCCGGATTGTTCCCTTTTCATCCTTTCCATGTGCTGTACGCACGTCCCGGGACTCGATACCATGATCGATGGCATTGCGGATAATGTGCATCATCGGATCGGAAATATCTTCAACAATCAATTTGTCGAGTTCCGTATCGGCCCCGAAAAACTTGAGTTCCACCCGTTTACCCTGTTCACGGGATATTTTCCGCACAATTCGGGACATCTTCTCGTACAATTGTCCGATCGGGATCATGCGAATCTCCATGACCCCCTTCTGAAGATCGGACAGCTTGCGCTCAAGCCCTTTTGCCGCCTTGCCCAGTTCAATGGCCATGCGCGAAAACCCTTCATTGCGCATTCTGGTGGCAACACCGGCAATGGTCGAGTTGGCGAGGACGAGTTCACCGACGATATTCATCAGCTCATCAAGTTTACCGATATCAACTCGAACTGTCCTGCTTATACTTTTTGCACTGGGTGAAGCGTCATCAGGCATGGGGGGAGATGCCGGCTCCGGCAGTGCGCCAGTTGCCCCAACTGCCGGTTGCCCGGCTTCAACACCGGCTTTGCTCGTATCAGTGGAAAAACATTCGGGGGAAATAACCGGCTCTTCCGGCACCGTGCAGGGCCCGAGCTGTGCCACCGTGACGCAATCCCGCTCAACAGCTGTTTTTAACTCCTTGAGAGAGCTCTTGGAGCCGAAGATAATGTCAAAATCGATAGCGGTCTCAAGATGAACTCCGACACTCGGCAAGGTACTGATAACCTCTCCGTACCCCTTCAGAATATCCGTGACAGCTGACAATTCGGTATCAAAAGTCGCCAGGTCGAAGGATGTGTGGACATTGAAGATGATGCGTCCTTTGGCCAGATTGTCTGTAAGGCGATGCTCTTCGTATTCGGTCAGAGCAGCACGTACATGTGCAGGCAGTCCAATGGCTTCCAGAGGAGACACACCGATTTGCTGTTCCGGTAAGGCAAGACAGGTATTAATTCTGGTCACACACGCCGCGATTTCCTGTGCCATGTCAGTATCGTCGCCCATGGCCAGCACACGAACAAGGGTGCTGAGCAGCTCATGGGAATCAAATAAAACAGCCATTAGTTTCTGCGTAAGATCCAGTTTGCCGAGCCTCAGCCAGTCAAGCAGATTTTCCATGTTATGCGCAAGTTCTGCGATATCACTGAAGCCGAACATCCCGGCCAACCCCTTCAGGGAATGAGCTCCTCGAAAAATGGAGTTCAGAACATCAGGATTGAGTTCACCACTATCGGCCATATCGGAGAGATCAGCCAATTCAGAGCCGAGCTGTTCAACAATTTCCTCCGCTTCTGCAAGAAAATCCTGAACTGCTTTCGTATGTGTGGTGCTCTGTTCAACAGCCGTCATGGCGTTTTGTTCAAATACCGGTTGATCAATTGCTGGAGAGTTGCAGGATCGAAGGGCTTGACCAGATATTCATCAGCTCCGAGCTGTTTACCTTTCTCAATATCCTTTGCACTCCCTTCCGTTGAAATGATGAAAACAGGAATATTTTTGTAATTCGGGTTTGCACGAAGATAACGGATCAACTCAAGTCCGTTGATATCCGGCATATTTACATCAGTCAAAATAAGATCGACATGATCGCGCGGCAGAAGCCGCAGTGCCTCAAAGCCGCTGGACGCCTCAACTATATGAAAGTCGCCGAGCGCTTCAACAATAGCAACCAGCATGGAACGCATGGTTGCCGAGTCATCTGCAATCAGAATGGTCCTGATGCTCACGGGGTACCCCTCTCATTCAGCTGACGTTCCAGTAACGTTTTTTCCATTGAAACCCCCGCCTGCGACAGAAAAATAACCAGCGGCTCGACATCACCAATCAATTTCTTGCCGGGAAGGTTGTCACCATAAAGAAATCCGATGACGCGAGACTGGCTGATCAACGGACCGATAAAAACTTCGGCGGGGGTGCCGCCTCCTAATTGTTCAAAGAGATGTGTATCAAGTTGAGTAGCGCTTGGAGAGAACGTGCATGGTTGGCCGGTTCGAAGCGGTTCGTCGAACATTGAACCGGATCCCTGGGGAAAATGTATCGCCCGTACCCGTTCATCGCCGCTGATTGTACCGCCGCTGATGCCGAATTGCCCGAAACCGGAAATCACCTGATCATTGAGCGTAAATAAGATGGCCCTGTTTACAAATTCGGAAGCGAAACGTAATACCAGCAACAGCGCGCCGCCTTGCAAGTCCGGATTATTCAGCTCTTCGAGCATTCCGCGCAAAAGGGAAAGTCCGCCACTCTGCCGAGTGGATTCAACGGCACACGGCATGTCGTCATCGTCTCCCATCTCATTTCGAAGCTCGTCACCAAGATTGAACCGGTTCTGCAGCTCCCCGGCAGTTGTACTGTCAGATGAGTGGCGGATGACATGCGTTATCAAGGTAAGAAACTGGCCGATAATGGCAGGAGTATCGATTTCGACCCGTCGGGGCTTATATATGCAGGGGTATCCGAGATCACGGATTATTTTCTCAGCCTCCTCATGTTGATAGTCGGTCATGACGATCAGCTGCAGATCTTTAAAGTTGTTATGGAGGAGTTGAATGAGTTCAATTCCCCCCAGAACGCCTGATCCGTCCATCTTCGGCATAATAAGATCAATCAGGACAGCCGGGCGCTCACCACCTCTATGCAGGGAGTCCACCTTGATCAGTGCATCTTCACTGCGTGTCATCGCATGAACGACAAACCCTTTTTCCGTAAGGCCGTCAGCAATGGTACGCAGTGTCGAGCCGTCGTCGTCAATAATAACAACCGGGCGCAGAACCGCGTGCGGTGACGAATCAGATGTAACTGAGCAATCCGCCGGATCAAAAGCACGCTCTGCGGCATCCTCAGACGAATCACCACCGACAGAGCCCATTTCAACCGCATGGTGCTTCCCGTCGATGATCCCGGTGCCTTCCATGGCAAGAAACTGCGGGTTCAGCCCTTGATCGAGGATGAACTGCAGTGGATCCATCTTTGAGTCATCAACCATTTCCGCCGGAGTCTGAACTTCAAACTTGTATGTACCCTCTTTCCAGGTAAACAGAGAGAATACTACATTTTCAATCTGTTCCCGCACCACTTCCTGAATTATCTCTTGTGAAACATCGAAGTTTTTTACGAGTATTACTCCCAGACGCTCACGGAACCCGTTTTCTTTCTGAAAAACGAGGGCTTTACGCAGCAGAGCCAGGTCAATAACCCCTTTATGGATCAGTACCTCCCCCAGACTCTGCTGATAAGTGCTTGAGGCAGCCCGTACAACCTTGCCGTGACGAAAAAAAACCGAGCCATCCATTCCCCTGCTGTTAAGGAAAAGGACACCGGTTTTTCTGCTGAGACTGACAATCTGTAAAATCTCGCCAAGTCCAAGCTCTTCAAGTTTGCCTACCATGCTCATTCGTCACAATCCATCTGCATGGTATTCATCCGGAATTTTCAGATGGTAAACCAGCAGTTTTAGTTTCCGTAAGGGGGATAAAAACTGGCAGAATATATCGCAACGGCGGACTCAAGTAAAGGCTTTATAGGGTATGCCGATTATGTGGAACGATCGGCTCCCGGCCTGCGGGAAGTGTCTGTTTTGTCCCTTCCCCGGAACATCAGCCGCAGGGGGACACCGTCAAATCCGAACGCTTCACGGAACTTGTTGATAAGGTAACGTTCATAGGAATAATGAATATTCTCTGGCTGATTGGTAAAAATAACAAAAGCCGGAGGCCTGGTTGCAACCTGGGTTGCAAAGTAGAATTTCACCCTGCGGCCGTGAGACAAGGGGGCATGGTGTGATTCAATGGCATCGGTAAACACGTGTACCAGTTCTGACGTGGTGACGCGACGACAGTACTGTGCCATGACTTCATCGACGGTAGAAATAATCTTGCCGGAACGCTGGCCGGTTTTCGCAGAAACGCAGACGATCGGGGCATACGCCAGATATTTGAAACCGTCCCTGATTTTGGCAATATAAATCCCGAGGGTGGCATTATCCTTTTCGAGCAGATCCCATTTATTGATGACAAACACACATCCTTTACCGGCTTCATGAATATAGCCGGCAATGCGCTCATCCTGTTCGGTCACCCCCTGTTCGGCATCAATCACCATCAGCACCACATCGGCTCGTTCGATACTGCGCAGGGCATCACAGACGCTGTACTTTTCAAGCTTTTCGGTCGTTTTTCCCTTGCGGCGGATACCGGCGGTATCGATCAGGACATACGGCTTTTTGTTGCAGGTAAAGGGGGTATCGACAGAATCGCGGGTTGTGCCGGCGGTCGGGTTAGCGACGACCCGTTCGAAACCGAGCAACCGGTTGACCAGTGATGACTTGCCGACATTGGGACGCCCCACCACGGCGATACGGGTGGTATTCTCTTCGGGATCGGCGGCTTCAGCCGGCGGAAAAACCTCAAGGATGTGTTCTACGAGGTCGATGACCCCGCGATTGTGTTCAGCCGAAATGGTGTACAGCTCTCCGATTCCGAGGGAATAGAATTCGGCTGATTCATTCTCCAGCTTTTCGCCATCAACCTTATTAACCACATAAAATACCGGTTTGCGGACGCGCCGCAGCATTTCGGCCACCTCAATGTCCGCCGGAGTCAGGCCGCTTCTGGCATCCATCATGAAAATGATGACATCCGCCTCTTCGATAGCCAGTCGGGATTGTTCGCGCATCTGCTGCAGCAGACGGTCTTCGGTAACCGGTTCGAATCCGCCGGTATCGACAAGGATGAACGGCTTTTCGAAACGGGTGATGTTGGCATAGTTGCGGTCACGCGTAACGCCAGGTGTGTCGTCGACAATCGCGCGACGATGGCCCAGCAGACGGTTGAAAAGCGTTGATTTTCCCACATTCGGACGGCCGACGATGGCTACTAAAGGTTTCATTCGTATCCTAGTTCTCTCAATTTAGACGGTCGTTCGCTCCAGTTTTCTACTACCTTGACGAACAGTTCCAGATATATTTTTGTATCAAGCAGGCGCTCTATATCCTGGCGGGCCTGACTGCCGATTTTTTTCAGCATTTCGCCCTTCGAGCCGATTATGATCCCCTTCTGGGTGTCCCTTTCCAACATGATGGCTGCCGAGATGGCTATGACGCCGTTCTCCCGTTCAATGAAGCTCTCCACCACAACCGCCGTCGAATACGGCACCTCGTCACGTGTCAGACGGAAAACCTTCTCGCGAATCATCTCTGCCACGATAAATTTTTCCGGCATATCGGTCAGGATGTCATCCGGGAACATCGCCGGCCCTTCAGGGAGGTAGCCGCTGACGACCGATACCAGATGATCAACCCCGTCATTGCGCCCGGCTGATATCGGGACAATTTCCCTGAATGGATGAAGCGCAGCCCAGTCGGAAATTTTCTTCAGCACCTGATTTTTGTCAGAGAGCAGATCGATTTTGTTGATGACCAGCACGACCGGAATTGTCACCTTGCCAAGGACATCCTGAATAAAGGCGGGATCGGCAGCAGTGGTCGCTTCGACCACCAGCATCAAGAGATCGACGCCGCTGATGGCCGAACGTGCCACATCAACCATGCTCCGATTCAGCCGTGAACGTCCGGTATGGATACCGGGGGTGTCGATGAACACGATCTGGCCGCCGGGGATGTTGTGAATTCCCTGAATTCTGTTGCGGGTCGTCTGGGGTTTGTCTGATGTAATGACAATCTTCTCGCCTATAATGCTGTTCAGGAGTGTTGATTTACCGACATTCGGGCGACCGATGATTGAGACAAAACCAGAGGTAAACTTATTATTATTCATGGAGTTAAATACCGTTCCTTCGTTTTTTACTTCTTGGTTGTCCATACATCACGCAACGTGACAATACGGTTGAACACGAGCGCACCTGGCAATGAATCTTTCGGATCCTGACGGAAATACCCCATGCGCTCGAATTGATAGCGGGTTTCGACATCCGAGTCGGCAAGGCCTGCTTCAAGCTTGCAGTCGGAGAGCGTTTCAATTGAACAGGGATTCAGGAACTGCTTGTAGTCGGCTCCACCACGGTCGGGGTTGGGATCGCTGAAGAGCCGGTCGAACAGCCGTACTTCAGCGCTCGCGGCATGAGCGGCGGAAACCCAGTGGATGACCCCTTTGACCTTCCGGCCGTCGGCGGTATGTATCCCCTCGCGCGATGCGGGGTCATACTCGCCATGCAGTTCCACAACCTTGCCCTGCTCGTTCCTGACGACACCGGTACAGGTGACGATATAGCCGAAGCGGAGTTTGACCTCTCCACCGACAGTCAGGCGGTGGAAACCCTTGCTTGGCGTCTCCATGAAATCATCGGCATCAATCCAGATCTCACGGGAAAAATTGATGGTGCGGCTTCCCATCTCCGGCTTTTGGGGGTGATTAGCGGCCTGAAGCTCTTCGCCTTGACCCGCCGGATAATTATCGATAACCAGCTTAATCGGACGCAGAACCGCCATGGCTCGCGGAGCCGACTCATTCAGGTCGGCACGAACACATTCTTCCAGAACGGAAATATCGATCCAGGAGTCGCTGCGGCCGACACCGATCTGTTCGCAGAAGGCCCGTACCGCACCCGGGGTGTAGCCGCGAAGCCTGATCCCTGCCAGAGTCGGCATGCGCGGATCATCCCAGCCGCTGACAATGCCGAGCTGCACCAACTCCTGCAGCTTTCGCTTGCTCATCACCGTATAGGTCAGATTCAGCCGGGCAAATTCATACTGCCGCGGACGCGCCGGAACCGGCAGATTGTCCAGAAACCATTCATACAGCGGCCTATGTGATTCAAACTCCAGGGTGCAGATCGAGTGCGTGATCCCCTCGATGGCATCGGTCTGCCCATGGGCAAAGTCGTACATCGGATAGATCTTCCAGGCATCCCCGACATGCGGGTGCGGCGTATGGAGAATCCGGTAGAGTACCGGGTCGCGCAGACTCATATTGGGCGAGGCCATGTCGATCTTGGCCCGCAGCACTCGGGCGCCGTCGGGGAACTCTCCGCCGCGCATCCGGGCGAACAGGTCCAGATTTTCTTCAACGGAACGGCCGCGATACGGGCTCTCTTTTCCCGGTTCGGTCAACGTGCCGCGATGGGCACGAATCTCCTCGCCACTCAAATCCTCGACGTACGCCTTCCCCTGTTCAATCAGAAAGATCGCCCACTGGTACAGCTGCTCGAAATTGTCCGAGGCATAATAGAGATGCTCACCCCAGTCAAAGCCGAGCCAGCGAACGCTCTCCTTGATCGAGTCGATGTATTCCTGTTCTTCCTTCGCCGGAT
The DNA here is from genome assembly GCA_049696195.1 of Desulfuromonadaceae bacterium. Taxonomy (GTDB): domain Bacteria; phylum Desulfobacterota; class Desulfuromonadia; order Geobacterales; family Pseudopelobacteraceae; genus JACRCG01. The sequence goes on from JBAVTM010000423.1 coordinate 17,788, forward strand.
TGGTGTCGTCAAAACGGAGATGGCAACGGCCGCCGAAATCATGTGCCAGACCGAAGTTGATGCAGATCGACTTGGCATGTCCGATGTGAAGATAGCCGTTCGGTTCAGGCGGGAATCGGGTTACGATGCCGCTGTGTTTGCCGCTTTTGAGGTCTTCATCAATAATAGTGCGCAGAAAGTTATTGGATGTGGGCGCGGCGTGCTCCGTACTGGTCATAAAATCCTCGCGAATACGTGGTTCAGAGCTCACCCAAAAACGAATTCGGGTAGGCTTTGGTGATTCTGACATCGACAAAGCTGCCGATCAGAGAGCTGTCGCCGGTAAAATTAACGATGCGGCCGATATCGGCTTTGCCGGAAACCTGTCCGGGGAGCTTCCCCTCCCCTTCGACCAGAACGGTCATTACGCTGCCGACATAGGGGGCGCTGATCTCGCCGGTATGGCGGCGCTGAAGCTCCATTAAGCGATCAAGTCGCGCCATTTTAGCCGTGCGCGGCAGATCGTCATTCAGCTCTGCCGCCTTGGTGCCGGGGCGCGGCGAGTACACGAATGAAAACAGGTCGATGTAGCGCACCTCTTCCATCAGGGAGAGTGTCTGCTCAAAATCAGCATCGCTTTCACCGGGAAAGCCGACAATGATATCGCCGGTGAAAACCAGATCGGGCCGAATTGCCTTAAGTTTGTTAACTTTATCCAGATAGGAACCACGGGTATAGCCTCGCCCCATCAACCTCAGGACCGCATCACTGCCGGACTGTGCCGGCAGATGGATCTGTCCGCTCAGTTTCGGAATATCGCCAAAGCAGGCGATCAACTCATCAGACATGTCCTTGGGGTGCGATGTGGTAAATCGAATGCGATCGATTCCGGCAATGTCGGCTACCTGCCGGATCAGCTCTGCAAACGACGGTTCATGTTCGTTTTTAAGGCCGTAGGAATTAACGTTCTGGCCGAGCAGGATGACTTCCCTGACTCCTTCATCGGCAAGCTGTCTGACTTCGGTCAGGATATCGGCCGAGCGCCGACTGATCTCGCGACCGCGTACAAAGGGAACGATACAGTACGAGCAGAAGTTGTCACATCCCTGCATGACCGTCACGAACCGCGACAGCCGCGACTCCCCCTTGATGGAGGGAAACAGGTCCAGGCGCTGGTCGTTATCGATGAATGTTGTCTCGGAGCGGCGCTCGCCACGCTCTGCACCGCGAACCATGTCCGGCAGCAGATGGAGATTGTGGGTACCGATTACCAGATCAAGGTAGGGCAACTTACGGAGCAGCTCCTCGCCTTCCTGCTGGGCCACGCAACCACCCACGGCAATGATCTGTTTCTTGCCGTCCCGCTTGTAGATGCGCAGATTGGCGAGGCGCCTGTACACCTTTTCCTCTGCCCCGCCCCGCACGCTGCAGGTGTTGAGCAGGATCATATCTGAAGAGGCCGGATCATTCGTCGGTGCATAGCCAAGGTCAGCCAGCATTGTGACGATCCGCTCGGAATCGTTGACATTCATCTGGCAGCCGAAAGTTTCTATGTAAAGGAGTTTGTCAAACATGGCGAATAGAGCATCATACGTGACAAGTGCCCTTAAAGTCAAATGAATTGGGTTGTTGTGCAGGTAGTGTGGTGTCCAGCGGAAGGAGACGTAAAATTTTCAATGCGTGCGGCGCAAACTCCCCGATCAACAGTTGAACTTATTTCCTGATATTCTCCTCTGATCACAATATCGACAAAGGAATAAGCGGAAAAACGGGTATTTATCGCCGCTGACTAATGACAACAGTACAGGGACCTGGAACTGTACTATTTCGTGTCCGCTATTGACCGCCGATCCTTCACGACGGCGTGTAATCACAAATCAGCCGTTATTGTTACCATTCCGGCACCAGTGTCTGGTCTGTTATAAATTTACGTATAGAATCCATGCCATCTAAAGACAAATCAAGAAATTGGAGACCCATCCCGACCGGGAGGTTTTTATTAA
>JBAVTM010000424.1:0-5261 GCA_049696195.1 Desulfuromonadaceae bacterium
GATCTTGGTGACGCCGTCCACCAGCGCAGCCACCTCAGCTCCGAACATCCCGGATATATCCTCGGATGTAGCCAGAGTATCTTCGATCGTATCGTGGAGGAAGCCGGTCACAATGCTGGGAACATCCAGCTTCAGCTCGGCCAGAAGGCCGGCTACCTCCATCGGATGGATGATATACGGCTCGCCAGACAGGCGCGTCTGCCCCTGATGCACCTTGGCACAGTACACGTACGCCTTGCGAATCAGATTATGATCAGCAGTCGGATTATACGCTGAAACCTTATCAAGAATGTCGTTGAGTCGGATCATACGTTATTAGCCGCCTGTGACAGTCATAAGTGGGATTGTACGGAGAGTAGATAAAAAAAGGGTGAAGCCGGAAAATTCCAGCTTCACCCGGGGTGGCAGGTTAGACGCGCGTTTTTTTTGTAACTTCGAAACCGATTTTACCGGCGGCGATTTCACGAAGGGCAGTGACAACCTGGCGGTTGTTTTTGGATTCAATCAGCGGCTGTGCCCCTTTATAGAGCTGTTTAACCCTCTTTGCAGCCAGTATTACGAGCTGGAATCGGTTTTCGACTTTTTCCAGACAATCTTCAACGGTTACCCGAGCCATAATTAACTCCTTCCTGTGAAACTTTAGATGAATGATCTTTGTACGCTAATTCAGCTCAGATATCAAATACTTTTCCGACTTTTTCCATCATTCTGAAGGTTTTGCGACGATGGGCTATTACGATTGCCGCCAATTCCCGGCACGCAACTTCAAAATTATCGTTAAATATTATGTAGTCGTACCAGCGCGCTTCCCTGATCTCGGCAGCCGCCCGGGCAATACGAAGCTCAATGACCTCCTGGGCATCGGACGAACGGTGTTCGAGGCGGCGGCGAAGCTCCTCCATACTGGGCGGCATGATAAAAACATAGACCCCCCCTTCGAACTGCTCCTTCAGCTTCAGAGCGCCCTGACAGTCGATATCCAGAACCAGGTCCACCCCGTTTTTCCGGGCTTCTTCAAGTGTGCGCAGGGCGGTGCCGTACTTGTTGCCATGAACTTCGGCCCACTCTGCAAAGGCGTCTTCGGCAACCATGCGTTCAAATACGTCACCGGTTACAAAATGGTACGCCTCACCCTCAACTTCCCCCGGTCTGGGCGCACGAGTCGTATAACTGACGGACTCCTTCATATCGGGAAATGTTTTGAATAATTCCCGACAGAGGGATGTTTTGCCGGCGCCGGATGGGGCCGAAAGAATAAGAATCAAGCCTTCACGTTTCATCAGGTATGCCTCTCAATAATAATATTCCGCTCGGGAAAGTGCCGATCTGCACAATGAACCGCCGAGATTACTCCACATTCTGAACCTGTTCCCGCATTTTTTCCATTTCCGCCTTGATCTGGATGACCAGATTCGTAATGCCGGCATCATTAGATTTCGAGCCGATCGTGTTGACCTCCCGGTTCATCTCCTGCATCAGGAAATCAAGCTTTCTCCCGACCGGTTCGGAACTGCCGAGCGCCTCGTCAAACTGGCTGAAATGGCTCGAAAGGCGCACCAGTTCCTCTGTAATATCGGAGCGATCAGCCAACAACGCTACTTCCTGCGCCAGTCGACTCTGATCCATCTCGGCCCCTTCAAGCAGCTGCTCGAGGCGTGTTTTGAGTTTCTGGCGGTATTCCAACACCACCTGGGGTGTCCGCTCCCCTATCTGGTTCGACCACTCGGCAATCTGCATCCGCCTCCCCTGCAGGTCCTCGGCGAGCGCCTCACCCTCCCGAATCCGCATGCCTTCCAGCGCGGCAACAGCGGCCTGAACTGCGGCCAGGAGCTGCGGCTGTAATTCAGTTTCATCCAGAGATCCGGCCACCTCTTTCATCACCCCCTTTTGTGACATTATATATGAGGGGGGAGCATCCTGGGGCAGATTGAGCTCTTTTGCCAAACGGGAATAGGCTTCATAATAGCCCCGCGCGACAGCCATATCCAGTTGCGGGGCGTTATTAACGGCAGCGGTCTCATCCCACTGCACGGATACGTCAATCTTGCCCCGTTTGAGGGTTGATGCGACCTGCCGCTTTACCTCATTTTCCAACGCATAAAACGATCGCGGCAATCGCACGGAAATTTCACCATAGCGATGATTGACGGAACGGATCTCAACCAGAAAATTGCCGCTTGGAGCCGATGCTTCTCCTTTACCATACCCTGTCATGCTTTTGAGCACTTAACACTACCTCCTGACCATAAATGATTTTTACCGTACAAAAACGCGCAGAAAATAAATTCCAACTTACCAAATAGTTACGTTCACATACCGTAATTCCTGCTTGTTTGTCCAGCCAATTCCGGTATAGTTCCGGGCATGCCGACTCTCCGACTCATCACCAGTTGTTCGCAACGACGCCTGCTTGGGGCCCTTGCCGACACCATCTGTTCCCCGCCGCTGCCACCTTTGGAAAAGGAGAGTATTGTTGTCCTCAGCAACGGCATGGCCCGCTGGATATCCATGGAAATTGCCGCCCATCTCGGGGTGTCTGCAGGGCTTGAGTTCTGCTTTCCCAATGATCTTCTCGACCGGAGCTTCAGGTCGGTACTTCCCGATTCACACTCATCGTTCCCGTTTACCCAAACGTCGCTGACCTGGCGCATCGCTTCGCTGCTGCCGACACTCTCAAAACAAAAAGGTTTTGAACAGATTGCATCCTATCTGGGCAACGGCCGTGACGACCGCCGCCTGTTGCAGATTTCCCGTTCCCTGGCCGACTGTTTCGATCAATACACGATCTTCCGGCCGGAAATGGTGTGTGGCTGGGACCATGGTGACGGCAGTGACTGGCAGGCGCAGTTATGGCGCGCTATCAACCGAGACTGTCCGGGGAGCCACCGGGCGGAGCTGCTGAAAGCGTTGCAGAGTCACGTTACCAGCGGCGCCAGGCCGGGCGGCGGATTGCCGCACCGTGTCTCCCTGTTCGGGATTTCATATCTCCCGCCGTTCCACCTGGAAGCGCTCCGACTGCTTTCGACCTATTGCGACGTGACCTGCTACCTGCTCAATCCCTGCGGGGAGTATTGGGGAACGATCATTTCCGGGAAGAGAAAATCCCGTCTGGCTCTTCAGTCGGCACTTCCGCTGGAAGCGGAAGAATATTACGAAACCGGCAACCCGCTCCTTTCCTCGTTCGGCACCCTGGGTCAGGAGTTCTTCGAGACACTTCTGGAATACGGCTTCGAAGCGGAAGAGCTGGACACCTTTCAGGAAAAAGCTCGCCAAAACGGCAAAACCACCTCCCCCTCCCTCCTGTCCGCCATTCAAAACGACATCCTCACCCTAGATGATCGCCCGGCGAGCGGCGCAAAAGGAGTCGTTTCGGCAGACGACAGCAGTCTGCAGATTCACTCCTGTCACGGGACGCTGCGCGAGATGGAGATTCTGTACGACAACCTGTTGCGGCTGTTTGACGACCTGCCCGACCTTGAGCCGCGTCACGTCATCGTGATGATACCGGATATCGAAACCTACGCACCTTATATCAGTTCAGTTTTCGGCAATCGTTCAACCGGTCGGCCGCCACTCCCCTATACAATTGCCGACCGGAGCATCCGCCGGGAAAGTTTCTTTGTCGAGGCCTTCCTCAAGGTTCTTGATACCGCGTCCGGGCGTTTTGCACTCCAGGAAATGCTCGATCTCCTGGAAACACCTGCGGTCATGAGCCGTTTTGACATCGATGAAGACGAACTTACCGACATCAGGGAGTGGCTCCATGACTGTAACGTGCGCTGGGGGCTTGATGCCGATCACCGCGCCGAGCTCGGATTCCCTCGCTACAACGATTTCAGCTGGCAGACCGGCCTGGACCGCCTGTTTCTCGGCTATGCGATGTCGCCGGATGATTCTTCAACATTTGTCGGGATACTCCCCTACCCCGCCTGTTCAGGCCGACAAGCGGAGGCACTGGGAAAACTGGCCGAATTCATGGCTGTTGTCCGGGAGAACTTTCTCCTTTTGAACGCCCCTCATACCCTGCCGGAATGGGCTGATATTTTCACAGCAACGGCTGCCAGGATGCTGCAGGGTGACGAAAACGATTCCGGAGGGACACTGGCAGTTGCCAAAGCCCTCAATTCACTCCGTGAAGCGAGCTCCCTCCATGGTTTTACAAAGACGATAGCGCTCGATGCCGTGCGGGATCACCTTGCTGAATTGCTGACCAAGGGTGGCGGCGGCTACGGCTTCATGGGCGGCTCGATTACGTTCTGCGCCATGCTGCCGATGCGGAGTATCCCGATGCGGGTAGTCTGGCTCGCAGGGATGAATGACGGAGAGTTTCCGCGTACGGAGAGACCGCCCGGGTTCAGCCTGATGAACGGCGCCAGGAGGCGCGGAGACCGCTCCCTGCGTGATGAAGACCGCTACCTGTTCCTTGAGGCGCTCATGGCGGCAGAAGAGCGCTTCTGCATCAGCTACAACGGCCAGAACAACCGCGACAACAGCACCCTGCCGCCGTCGGTTCTGGTCGCCGAACTGATTGACTATGTCACGAACGGCTTTGTACAGTCGGACGGCACAACGCCGGCGTCTGTTCTGACCAGACATCGCCTTCAGGGATTCAGTCCCCACTACTTTGACAATTCCGATCCGGCACACCTTTTCAGTTACGACCGCGAAACCTGTCAGGCGGTCGAAGCCGGGCGGCTGTCGGAGCGCTCCCGTCGCCAGTTCATAGGCGAACCGCTTACTCTCGACAAAGAGGCGATCCGGCAGGTTGACCTGCAGCAGCTGCGGCGCTTCCTGGCAAACCCGGCCGCTGCTTTTCTTGACCTGCGCCTTCGCGTCAAACCATTCAACCCCGCTGAAGAGCCTGATGAATCCGAACCGTTTTCACTGGACGCGCTGTCACGCTACGCCCTTTCACAAGAGCTTGTCGGCCAGCTTTTGAAAGGAGCACCGTACGAAGAGTGCCTGTCGGCGGCGAGGTCACGCGGAGTTCTGCCGCCGCTGTCAGCCGGCCAGGCGGCATTTGATACCGTCTGGGAGAAGAGTCGACAGTTTGCCGCGACGCTTGAACCGCAGCTTGGCACCCCTCTGGAGCCGCTTACGATCTCGTTTTCCGGCGACAACGTGCAGCTGCATGCGGTTCTCGAAAACTGCCGGAGCGGCACGCACCTGCGCTGGCGCTGTGCCGGGATGAAAGGGAAGGATCGACTGGCGCTCTGGCTCGATCACCTGCTCCTTAACATCGCCAGAGCGGAGGGCTACCC
>JBAVTM010000425.1:0-2759 GCA_049696195.1 Desulfuromonadaceae bacterium
GCATGTGACCGTTGCCCTGGCCACCATCCTCGATGCCGCCGGCGTCTCCTGGGGCATACTCGGCAAGGAGGAGCTCTGCTGCGGCGACTCCCTGCGGCGCCTCGGCAACGAGTTCGTCTTCGACAAGATAGCGAAACAGAATGTGCAGCTCTTTACCGAGAAGCGGATAACCAAGGTCATTACCCAGTGCCCCCACTGCTTTACGACGCTCAAAAACGACTATCGGCAGTACGGTCTGGAACTGGAAGTGATCCACCACAGCGAGCTGATCGACAGCCTCATCACGAGCGGCAGGCTGAAGCTGAACAGAAATGTAACGGATCTGGGCACTATCGCCTTCCATGACTCATGCTACCTGGGGCGGCACAACAACGTGTACGAAGCGCCGCGAAACGTCATAACCGCTGCAACCGGCAGCGCGCCGATGGAGCTTGAACGCAACCGCGACAACTCCTTCTGCTGCGGGGCGGGTGGGGGGCGGATGTGGATGGAGGAACAGCAGGGGACCATGATCAACCTAAACCGTATCGAAGAGGCGCTGGCAAACAAACCGGATACCCTCTGCGTCAGCTGTCCCTACTGCCTGACCATGTTTGCCGATGGTCTCAAGGATCTGCAGGCCGACCGGATTCAGGTGAAGGATATTGCAGAGGTCGTGGCCGAGGGGCTCAGGGTGGATGCGTAATGGGATCAATTACGGTGTTGGAAATAGTAGCCACAGGAATATGACGCATGTCGAGTAATGAAAAGAAAAACTACACAATTCGTTCGCTCTCCAATGCCCTTAATCTTCTGGAACAGTTCAAGGGGGATGTCGTCGAACTCGGATTAACCGATCTGAGCCGCCGTATGCACCTCCCCAAGAACAATATTTTCAGGTTGCTGGCCACACTTCAATCAAGGGATTATGTCGAGCATAACCATAGTACTGAAAAATACCGTCTTGGTTTTCGAGTCGTCGAGTTGAGTCAAAATTGTGCCCTGCAGCTGGTCAGTCTGAAAAAATCGCGTATGGTCATGGAGAAAATGGTCAGGGAATGCAATGAGACGGTATGTATCTCGGTTATGAGAGGTTTCGGAATCATCAACCTGGACGCGGTGGAATGCGATCATGCCTTACGGGTTACCCCCAGAATCGGTGAGCTGCTTCCCGCGTATTGCACCGCGGCAGGCAAGGCGCAGATGGCCCATTATCCGGCGGATGAACTCGGAATGTATGTTTTGAATAATGAGTTCCGGCAATTCACCTCACATACTATTATAAATCCTGACAATTTCAGGCTTCATCTGCGGCAGGTCGCCCAGGACGGGTACGCCACCGAACGGGAAGAACTGGACCTGGGAGTAGCATGTATCGGTGCTTCCATCCGCGATTATACCTCGAACATAGTCGGAGCGATCACCTGTCTGGGGCCGACCAACCGGTTCACCGACAGCCGGATACGTGACGAACTGATTCCGCTCGTTACCAAGGGCGCTGCGGATATTTCAACTCAATTGGGATATTGCTGATGCTCCCTTCCTTATGCGATGTTTATTGGTCAAACAAAATGGTCAAACAGATATACCTGTACCTGCATGAATGAAGCATGATTTTACGAATTAATGGAGGAGTCAATGCGTGAGGCCGTAATTATAGATGCAGTGAGAACACCGGTAGGAAAATTTGCCGGTGCGCTAAAAAATGTACGCGCGGATGATCTGGCGGCGCTGTGCATCGCCGAGCTTATCAAACGCAACAATCTCGATGCGAACCTGATCGAGGATGTCGTGCTGGGCTGTACCAATCAGGCGGGCGAAGACAACCGTAACGTCGGCCGCATGGCTGCATTGCTTGCGGGGCTGCCCTACTCGGTCGCCGGCCAGACGATCAATCGGCTCTGCGCTTCAGGCCTGAACGCCGTAAACAGCGCGGCACAGGCGATTAAGGTTGGCGAGGGGGATGTGCTCATTGCCGGCGGCACCGAGTCCATGACGCGCGCCCCGTTTGTCTTTGCGAAATCCGAATCGCCGTTTTCCCGGGATATTAAAGTGTTTGATTCGACGATCGGCTGGCGTTTTACGAATCCGAAGATGACGGAAGCGTATGCGAAAGAATCGATGGGGGATACCGCGGAGAACGTCGCGCTGAAGTACGGACTCTCCCGCCTGGAACAGGACCAGTTTGCGTTGGAGTCGCAGTGGAAATGGGCCGCGGCGGACGCGGCCGGTAAATTCAGGGATGAGCTGGTGCCAGTTGTTGTCCCGCAGAAGAAGGGGGAACCGATTGTCGTAGGCCGGGACGAGTATCCGCGCGGCGACGTGACTATGGAGCAGCTTGCCAAACTCCCGCCCGCATTCAAAAAGGACGGTACGGTGACCGCCGGTAATTCCAGCGGTATCAATGATGGCGCTGCTGCGGTATTGCTGATGGAGGCCGCAACGGCCAGGCGTTTGGGGTATAAGCCGCTTGTGCGTGTGGTCTCGAGTGCCGTTGCCGGCTGTGACCCGTCGCTCATGGGGCTTGGCCCGATTCCCGCAATCAGGAAGGTGCTGGCACGCGCCGGCCTGAACATCGCCGACATCGATCTTTTTGAGTTGAACGAAGCTTTCGCCGCGCAGTCGATTCCTTGTATCCGTGAACTCGGCATAGACCCGGCGAAGGTAAACGTCAACGGCGGCTCGATCGCCATCGGGCATCCGCTCGGTTCTACCGGCGCGCGCATCACCGCGACGCTGGTGCATGAGATGAAACGGCGCGGCTCGCGCTACGGTCTCGC
>JBAVTM010000426.1:0-2503 GCA_049696195.1 Desulfuromonadaceae bacterium
TTTAATACCTCGGCATCAGCGGTAAAACTTTTCTCTTTATCAAAGGCCATCGTTCCGGCTCCTGTTAATTTTTCGTTTATCATATATATGGAAAATGCGCTAGTCAATCGAAAACTTGACTGCTGAAGGCAGGAGTTAGGCCGGTCAGTGCCAGAGATATGCTTTCAGCCGTACAACCGGCGGCTCAGATGGCAGGCTGCCGTATGACCACTTGCGTATTCTACCAGCTTCGGCACTTCCTGGCGGCAGAGATCAACCGCATGGCGACAGCGTGGATGGAATCGGCACCCGGACGGGATTGACAGAGCGGAAGGGAGGTCATCCCGCAGCAGTTCGCCCTTGGAGGCGGCTGAAGTGTGGATGCCGGGAATTGCAGCGATAAGGGCTTCAGTATACGGATGCCGGCACCTGCGAAAAACCTCTGAAGCAGGGCCGCACTCCACAACTATTCCAAGATACATGATAAGTATCCGGTCACAGATATGGCGTAATACCAGCATGTTGTGCGAGACGATCATCATGGACAACGAGAAGTCAATCTTCATCTGCAGCAGGATATTGATGATCTGGGCTTGGATTGAAATGTCGAGGGAGGATACCGGTTCATCGGCAATCAGAATTTCCGGAGAAGCGGCCAGCGCACGTGCAATGCCGATGCGTTGGCGCTGTCCTCCCGAAAACTCATCGGGAAAACGATTGGCGGCATCGCTCTGCAAACCGACCGCCTCCATGATGCGGGCGAGTTCTGCGCGTTGCAGCGGAGCAGGCATCCCGGCGATTATGAACGGCTCTGATATGCTGTCGCCAACTCTCATGCGGGGGTTTAGTGAGGAAAAGGGATCCTGAAAAATCATCTGGGTTTTACGGCGGAAAGAAGTCTGATCATTCTGCCCGAGCTGCCCCAGAGGAGTGCCCTTATACAACACGCTTCCTCCGTCTGGCGCCAGAAGACCGGCCATGATCTTTGCCAGGGTTGACTTGCCGCAACCGGACTCGCCGGCAATTCCAAGCATTTCACCGGCCGACAGAGACAGGGATACCCCATCAAGGGCGGTCAGTAAACGAGTTGATCGATTCTGCGCAGAAACCTTGAACGTTTTGTGCAGGCCGACTGCGCTGAGAAGAGGGGTCTCGTTCATGAGCATTTCCAGCAACGAAGTAAATGTGACGGAGTAATTTCGATGAGCTGCTGGATTTCGGCACGACATTTTGCCTCTGCGAGCGGACAGCGTTCTGCGAAACAGCAGCCATCGTCAGACGTCGTCCGGATGCTCATCTGTCCGGCAAGGGTGGGCAGCGGCCTGCCAGGTTCGGCATATTGAGGGAGAGACGCCAGCAGCGCCTGTGTATACGGGTGTCGGGGGTCAGTCAGCAGAGTGCCTGTAGGAGCGGACTCAACCACCTGACCGGCGTACATGACTGCGGTATGGTCGGCACGTTCGGCAACTATTCCCAGATCATGGGTTATAAGCAGGATCGAAAGTCCGCTGGATTTTCTCTGAGCATCGAGAAGTTCCAGTATCTGCGCCTGAATGGTGACATCCAGCGCTGTCGTGGGCTCATCGGCAATCAGTAATGCCGGATGACATGACAAGGCCATGGCAATCATGACCCGCTGTCTCATGCCGCCACTCAGTTGGTGCGGATAGTCATACATCCGGTTTCCGGCAGACGGAATACCGACGTGTTCCAGGAGTTCGATTCCCCGCTTATGAGCATCATGCCGAGACAGCCCCAAATGCAGGATTAGCGGCTCGCAGAGTTGGTCGGCAATTCGCAATACCGGATTCAGGGAGGTCATCGGTTCCTGAAAAACCATTGAAATCCGTTGTCCACGAATTTTCCGCAGGGCCTCTTCCGGAAGCGATACCAGATCTTGTCCCTCAAATATAATTTCACCGGAGCTGATAAATCCGGGGGGGGGACAAGCCGCATGATTGAGAGCGCCGTCATGCTCTTTCCTGACCCGGATTCCCCGACAAGTGCCAGTACGGAACCTGCTGCAAGAGAAAGAGAAATCCCCCGGACGGCAAGAAAAATACTTTTTCCGGTTGGAAAGGATACCTGCAGATTGTGTAATGAGAGCAGTTCAGTCATGGAAGGCTCAATAGGATGGGGAGGAGTAATTTCAGGCACAAAAAGCTGATGGAGTTGCAAACGGAGATGTGTCCAGCCGGGGAGCAAGAAAAAAACCTTCTTCAAGAATAGAAATAAATATTTCGACAATGGCAGGATCAAACTGCGTGCCGGAGTTTTCTGATAACTCCGCCATGGCGACATCCAGTGAAAGCGCTTTGCGATAGGGGCGATCGGAGGTCATGGCATCAAACGCGTCCGCTACATTAATAATGCGTGATTCGAGAAGCTGTTCAACGTGTTTGATACGATTTGGATATCCCATTCCGTCATAGCGCTCATGGTGTTGACCGATACAGGTCCGGACATCTATCAGAAACTCAATCGGTTCAAGAATTTTCATGCCGATCACCGGGTGCGACTGCAG
>JBAVTM010000427.1:0-8676 GCA_049696195.1 Desulfuromonadaceae bacterium
GCAGACTCCGCTGATCGGCGAAGGGGGAGAAGGGAGCGTCTCGGAGGAGTCCATCTGGGGCTGCACCACCTGCGGCGCCTGTATGGAAGCCTGTCCGGTCTTTATCGAGCAGATGCCGAAAATCATCCAGATGCGGCGCCACCTCGTCGAGAGTGAAACAAGATTCCCCGAAGAGCTGCTGAACCTGTTCGAAAATATGGAAGGGCGCAGCAACCCCTGGGGGATCGCACCGTCAGAACGGACCAAGTGGTGCAGCCAGCTGGATGTCAAGCCGTTCGAACGGGACAAAACGGAGTACCTGTTCTATGTCGGCTGTGCCGGCTCGTTTGATTCGCGCAACAAGCACGTCAGCGTGGCGGTGGCCCAGCTGCTGGACAAGGCCGGCATCTCATGGGGGATCCTCGGCAAGGAAGAAAAATGCTGCGGCGACAGCCTGCGCAGGCTGGGGAATGAGTACGTCTTCGACAAGATGGCCCGGGAAAACGTCGCGACCTTCATCGAGCACGGCGTCAAAAAGGTCATCACCCAATGTCCGCACTGCTTTACGACCCTGAAAAACGACTACCGGCAGTACGGTCTTGAACTGGAAGTCATTCACCACAGCGAACTGCTGCGCAATCTGGTCCAGGATGGAAAGCTCGTCCCGGACAAGACGACCGGGGAGATGGGAGCAACCGTTTTCCATGACTCCTGTTATCTGGGAAGGCATAACGACGTGTACGATGCCCCGCGCTCAGTCATTCAGGCGGCCACCGGTCAGGCTCCGGCCGAAATGGAGCGCAACCGGAACAACGCCTTCTGCTGCGGTGCCGGCGGCGGGAGGATGTGGATGGAGGAGCATGTCGGAGAGCGGATCAATCTGACCCGCGTCAACGAAGCGCTGAAGCAGAAGCCGGATACGATCTGTGTCGCCTGTCCCTACTGCATGACCATGTTCGAAGACGGGCTCAAGGATGTCAAGGCGGATAATGTCAGGGTGCGGGACGTGGCAGAGGTAATGGCTGAAGCGCTGCTGCGCTGAGATCAGATCCTCTCCCGATGCATGAAACGATGAAACCGGATATGCCGTAAAACGGTATCCGGTTTTTTCATTGTCGATAAACGACCCCGCCAGTTTTTCCCTACAAATTCAGCCCGCCCCGCAGCCCAATTCTCCCCAGCAACCGGTATGAAAGTATTTTGTATACAGATACATATAAGTGCTTTTTTTTTAGCCATCGGTATGCTATTTAATCAAGACTAAATTTTAATACCTCAATTTGGGAGGCGGCATGAGTAACCAAGGGAAAAACGAGCAACTGACTAAGTGGGTAGAAGAAGTTGCTGCATTGTGTGAACCTGATTCGATTCATTGGTGTAGTGGTTCGCAGGAAGAGTATGATACGCTCTGTAAGCAGTTGATTGAGAGCGGCACCTTCAAGAAGCTGAATCAGGAGAAGCGTCCGAACAGTTATCTGGCCTGCTCTGATCCGGGCGATGTGGCGCGTGTCGAAGACCGCACCTTCATATGCAGCATATCCAAGCAGGATGCCGGTCCGACCAACAACTGGATGAACCCTAAAGAGATGAAGGAAACTCTGAACAGGCTCTTCAAGGGATGCATGCGCGGGCGTACCATGTATGTCGTCCCGTTCAGCATGGGGCCGCTCGGCTCACCGATTGCCAAAATCGGGGTTGAAATTACCGATTCCCCTTACGTTGCAGTCAATATGCGCATCATGACCCGTATGGGCACGGCGGTGCTGGACGTTCTAGGCAATGGTGAATTCGTCCCCTGCCTCCATTCGGTCGGCGCTCCGCTGGAGCCTGGCCAGAAAGATGTGCCCTGGCCCTGCAACAAGGAAAAATACATCGTCCACTTCCCTGAAGAACGCTCTATCTGGTCGTACGGCAGTGGTTACGGCGGCAATGCCCTGCTCGGCAAAAAATGCCTGGCTCTGCGGATCGCTTCCAAGATAGCAAAAGACGAGGGGTGGCTGGCTGAACATATGCTGATCCTTGGCATCGAGTCGCCAAAAGGGGAAAAAACCTATCTGGGTGCGGCGTTCCCCAGCGCCTGCGGCAAGACCAATCTGGCGATGCTTGTACCACCAAAAAGCTTTTCCGAAAGCGGCTGGAAAATTACAACTGTAGGTGATGACATCGCCTGGATCAAGCCGGGCCAGGATGGCCGTCTGTATGCCATTAACCCGGAATACGGCTTCTTTGGTGTTGCCCCCGGCACATCGGTTAAAACAAACCCCAATGCCATGGCGTCCTGCGCCTCCAACTCTATTTTCACCAACGTGGCCCTCACACCGGATGGGGACGTCTGGTGGGAAGGGATGACTGATGTCAAACCGCCATTGCTGACCGATTGGCAGGGCAATAAATGGACACCGGACTGCGGCAGAAATGCAGCGCATCCGAACTCCCGTTTTACCTCGCCAGCCAGCCAGTGTCCCTCGATCGATCCTGAATGGGAAAATCCCAAAGGCGTGCCGATGGCGGCCTTTATATTCGGTGGCCGCCGCAACAGTGTCATTCCGCTGGTCTATCAATCATTCAACTGGAGTTTCGGTGTGTATCTGGCCGCAACAATGGGCTCGGAAACAACGGCTGCGGCAACCGGCGCAGTCGGAACCGTTCGACGCGACCCGTTCGCCATGCTCCCGTTCTGCGGCTATCATGTTGCCGATTATTTTGCCCACTGGCTGCAGGTAGGGCGAACAACACCCAAGCCGCCGCGCATATTCAGCGTCAACTGGTTCCGCAAGGATGCCAACGGCAATTTCCTCTGGCCGGGCTACGGTGAAAATATGCGCATCCTGAAATGGGTCGTGGAACGGTGCAACGGCAACGCTGCCGCAGTAGAAAGCCCCCTTGGATGGATGCCGCGTTATGAAGATCTTGACTGGACCGGATTGAAAGACGTCACTCGCGAGCAGTTCTATGAGCTCACCTCCGTGGACCGCGATGTCTGGAAGGACGAGATCGTTTCCCACGAGGAGCTGTTCGTCAAGATGTACGATCGGCTCCCCAAGGAGTTCCTGCATATCCGCCAGCTGATCCTGTCAGGATTGTGGCGCTCGCCGGAGCATTGGGAACAGTTTAATTCTGCAACGGAACCTGACTAGGCTCTCACGGTTAATTCAGCCTGAACGGTAAAAAAGGGCACTGCTTCTGCAGTGCCCTTTTTTAATCGTCAACTTCAATCTCGCGCACGCGCAGCTCCTCCCCCGCCACGACCGTTACCCGGTTGCTGCCGCAGTGCCGACAGGGGGAGTACAGCTCCGTCAGCTCCGTATCCCGCCCGCATTCCTGGCACTGCCCCATGCCGGGAACCCGGATGATGTTCAGCCGGGCACCTTCCAAAAGGGTTTCCCGACTGCATGCCTCAAAACAGAACTCGACCGCTTCCGGCACGACGCTCCCCAGTTCTCCGATTTCGACATCGAGCGAGCGGACCCGGCGGCCGCCGGCATGTTCCAGGCAGAGGTCGATAATCCCCTGGGTTACGGACATTTCATGCATACTCTCTCCTGTCGCACATAAAAAAAGCCTGCGAGGCTGTAACCCCGCAGGCTTTTGTGCACTCCCCTGAGGGAAAGCGAATTACTTTTTAGGAGCTTCTGCAGGTGCAGCGGCAGGAGCAGCAGCAGGTGCAGCAGTAGCGGAAGACATCGGCTTCTGCTCGGCTTTAGGTGCTTCTACAGCATGAGCAGGAGCAGGAGCTTCTTCTTTTTTCTTGCAGCCAGCTGCGAAAACAGTTGCGAGTGCCAGTACCAGGGTCAGAGAGATCAGCTTTTTCATGTGTGTTACCTCTTTCTTGGGGAATTTACCATTTGAACGCAATGCGCATGGTTTCTAAATCGGTCTTGGAATATACGCGAATTATTGGGGGAGTCAAGTATTTTATTTAAATCTGTGAAATTTCTGATGCCGGCTGAATTTTCTGCATGCCGGCTTCTGCTTCACGGACGAGCGCATCAAGATCGAGCTGGATCGCTTCACCATCGCTCAGGGCCAGAGTGGCGGCGGCAAGGGTACCGGCAGGGGGCGTGCCGACGGAAACCTCCTCCTCGGCAACAATCCTGACTACCGTATCGACAAGAAAAGCAAGTGAGGCGATCTCTTGTTGAAGCACCACAATCTTTTCGGGCGTGCCGGGCCCGGGAAGCCCGAGAAAAAGCGCCAGGTTCATTACGGCGACAATGTCCCCATGAAAACTCAGGGCACCGGTGTAGCAGGGGGGGGCAAGCGGTATCGGCCACGTCTGCGGCGGGTTGCCAACTTCGGCAACCTGCTTCAAATCAAGCGCATAGAGCGTGCCCTGCAGTGAAAAAATAAGAAACTTTCTGTTATGGTCGGTCACGGCAGGCACGTTATTTGTGATCGATCTGGAAACGTTCGACAACGACCATCAGTTCTTCTGCCAGCTGGGCAAGCTCTTTGGTTGCGAGAGCCATGTCCTGCATCGCTGACAGCTGCTCTTCGGTTGCTGCAGAAACCTGCCCTGTCGATGCAGCGTTGTCATCGGCAACTTTTGCAATTTCATCAATCGCCGTTACCATCCTGGCCGAGCCCTCTTTCTGTATCATGGAGAGGTCGGCAATGCTTGAAGCCTTCCGTTCGGTATCCAGAACGGTCTTGAGTATTTCCTGAAAGGCGCTGGCGGTAACATCGATATTGTTCTTCCCCTCTTTTATGCTGAGAGAACTTTCCACGATGGCTTCAAGAACATGCCGGCTCTCTTCGCGCAAATTTCCGATCATGTCGCTGATGTCGGCGGCAGAGTGTGACGAGCCGTCAGCCAGTTTGCGGACTTCTTCGGCGACTACGGCAAAACCCTTTCCATATTCACCGGCTCTGGCCGCCTCAATCGACGCATTGAGCGCAAGAAGATTTGTCTGCCGGGCGATATCTCCGATGCAGTCGGCAACCTTGCCGACCTTCTGGAGTTTGCTGTTGAACGTATCGAACTGACGGCCGATCTGCTCCTGCTTTTCAAAAAAATCCTTCATCCTCTCCAGTGAATCATTCGCCAGTGCTCCGCCATGCTGAGCGGTCAGGCTGGTTTCACGAGCGGCTTTGGCGGTTTCGCGGGCGCGTGCGGCAACCAGCTCAATTGAAACCGCCATTTCCCGAATAGTCTTGGAGCCTTTTTCAACGAGTTCGGCCTGGGTTTCCGCACCGCTTGAAATCTGCTCAATCGCCTGGGCGACCTCTTCAGTCGAAGCATTGATTTCCAGGGCGGTTGAATTTATCTCGCGGGCTGATTCGGTGAGCTGTGCTGATGTTCTTTTTATGTGTCCGACCAGTTCCCGCAAACTCTGAAGCATCGAATTGATCAGGCGCGCCAGATCATGGCTTTCATCCGGAATCCGGGATGAGCGAAGGGTCACGTCTCTGGTCAGATCGCCACGGCTTATGGATTCGGCCGAATCGGTCAATCTTCCGAAGTTGGCGGTAAACCCCTTTGAAAACAGCCATCCCAGAATCAGTCCGATCGTCATGGCAACCACATAGCCGAGTATCCCGCTGATCTCTGTCGAATAACCGAGCATTCCTATCAGTCCCGGGATGAAAGCGACTGCGGCAACAACAACGACAAAGCCGATAATGAATTTGTGGCCTATAGGAATGCGCATGTTAGACCCTCCACAGGTAGGTGACCGGATGAGCTTGTCATTAATGTGTCATAGCCGACGATAGATCCGCTCAACCGGGCAGACGGTAGTAAACAGTCGGCGTGCCTCACCTATGAGCGTTTCCGATTTTCCGAGCACCAGTATACCATCGGTCGGCAAAATGTGTGCAATACCGCGTAATATCTTTTCCTGATCCGGTCGGGCAAAATAGATGAGGGTATTCCGGCACAAGACCATCTGGCATGGCTCAAACGTTTCCACATCCATGATGTTCTGCTGATGAAACGTGACCATCTCGCGAATTTCCGCCGTCAGCTGCATGTGTGGCCCGTTCGGGACAAAATAGCGTTCCCTGAGGGGGGGCGGAAGATCCTTCAGGCGATCTTCGCTATATTCCGCCCGTACGGCCGCCTGTAAAATATCTCCATCTATGTCGGAGGCATGAACCTCTATCGTAGTATGGCTGAGTTCCCGGGCGAAAAACTCTCGCAGGATAATGCCCAGACTATAGGCCTCTTCACCGCCGGCACAGCCGAGACTCCAGAATCTGAGCAGTTCCTGTGCGGCGTCCGCTTTTTGAAAGAGATCGGGGAGTACAGCAGTTTGCAGTTTATCGAACAGGGAAGGATTGCGAAAAAACTGACTGACATGGATGGTGAGAGTTTTTTTCAGTTGATCGAGTTCCTGCTCGCTTTGACGCAGCAGGTTGCAGTATCCGGCCGCGTCAAGGCACCGGCAGGAGCGCATTCTTATGGCGATGCGCCGCTTCATGCACTTGTCCTTGTAGATCGACATGCTGAAGTTGCGCCGCATTTCAAGGATTAAACTGATCTCGGCCAGCGCATCATCACTGATATCCAGTGACTCAATCAAGGCTTGTTCTGACGGAATGTGTGTCACGGTAACCGCTCCATTATCTTTCCCGCGTATCTGTAGTAGCATGAAGCGCTCTGCGACGCAACCGCTAGAAAACGGAACTTTACTTCCCGGCAAATGAGCAGCTCCTGCGTCGCGGGAAAATCATTGCCGCGGCATGCAGCGCGGTGCTACAGTATGGCTCTTTACTCTTGCCGCCAAGGGCACGTTATGTTCCAGAATCCGTCCATAGAGACGACAACAGCCGCAATCCCGGAGAAACATGGTGGTGCCCCGCTGGGCCAGGCTGATGCTCTGCTGGAAGCCCTCACGGCCGACAAGGACCACCTGTTCAACGTCATCCGGGACAGCCGGGAGGAGGTGCTGCTGGCGGCGCTGCGCAATCCCTCCCTTGACCATCAGCATCTGCTGGCGCTCCTTAAGCGCCGGGAGATCGGACCGTTAATCATCGCAATCTATGCCGGTAAGCGGCATATCGAAACGTCTTCTGTTAAATTCGCCCTGGTTGCTCATCCGGATACCCCGCTTCATATCGCACAAACCCTGCTGCCGCATTTGTATCTCTTCGATCTGCTTAAGCTCTGTCTACTCCCGGGGGTGTGTGCCGATATCCGCCTCGCCGCCGAACGTAAAATCGTCCAGCAGCTGCCGTCCCAGCCGCTCGGAAACAAATTGACACTGGCACGGCGCGGAACAGTTGCAATTCTGGATGCGCTGCTCCGTGAAGGGGGGCAAAATCTCCTGGAAGCCTGTCTTGACAATCCGCATCTGAAAGAGGGCACGGTGTATCAGTTTCTGACTTCGTCACACGCGACCGCAGAATCCGTTTCAATGGTTGCGCGAAACAGCCGCTGGAAAAGCCGCCCCAATATCCGCCTGGCTATTCTCAAAAACCCTCGGACGCCCCTCGTCTGGTTCACCATGTTCCTTCCGGGGCTCCCCGCCGCTACCTTGCGTGATCTGCTCGCATCGCCCCGTTTGACCCTTGCTCAAAAGGAGCTGGTACGCCAGGCTCGCCCCGGTTCCCGCACATGATGATGCGGATTGTGTTTTTCATTGCTTTGGTGGGATGTGCCTGTTCCGTGCCGGCCGATGCCTCTGAATACGGCGTGGCGCTCACTTCGGCTCCCGTTCTGAATTCTCCCGATTTCAAAGGGGTCTTCGGGGGGGCTAACGGACAGGTTATGAAGGTTGACCGCTGCGGGCAGGTGCGCGAACTTGAATTCATCGCCCTCCCCGGATCCGTTTTTACGATTCTTAAGAAACAGAGCAGCGGAGCGGTCGACATATACCAGGTTGAAACGGATGAGTATGTGGCCCCACCGAATGTTCGTCTGTATGTGGATGGCCGTTTTCTGAAGCTTCAGCATGCTGCCCCGCCGCCGCGCAGCCGGTCGCTGCCGCCGCGAGAGAAGGTAGTGTCGGCACTCAGGATGTCTGTCGGAAACCGCTATGTCTGGGGCGGCAATGTTCCGGGCGGTGTGCCTGAACTGGCTGCATGGTTTAATAAAGATCTCATGGGTGGAGATGGGGAACGCGCCGGGCTGGCCGGCTTGGATTGCTCGGGGCTGTTGTATCACGCCACCGGCGGGTGGACTCCCCGCAATACGACGCAGCTGCTGACGTATGGCCAGGGAGTGGCTATTGCCGGCAGGTCAGCCGCAGAGATAACGACACTGCTGCAGCCGCTTGATCCGCTCGTCTGGAATGGGCATGTCATCATTGTGCTCGACCGTCAGACGGCCATAGAAAGCCGCCTTGAATGCAGCAGGCCGGACAGCGGCGGGGTGGTGCTGACAAATCTTTCGCAGCGGCTGGCAGAAATTACCCGTACCCGCCGGCCGGCAAATTCCTGGCAGGGGAGCAAAAAACGCCGCGATATCTTTGTCGTCAGGCGCTGGTACGCCCTGTAACGGGGGAGTGCCAGACGAAAAACATGTCTCCTTGTAAAAAACAATTGACTTACGCAAAATAATTGGGTATAAAACTCATCCTTCCGCGCTTCATGGGCCTGATTCCTTAAATGGAACAGCGCGGCAGTTTCACACGTCCCCTTCGTCTAGCCTGGCCCAGGACACCGCCCTTTCACGGCGGCGACACCGGTTCAAATCCGGTAGGGGACGCCATTTTAAAAGAGGTCACTTTTCTTCGGAAGAGTGGCCTTTTTTCT
>JBAVTM010000428.1:0-4259 GCA_049696195.1 Desulfuromonadaceae bacterium
CCATTAAACCTTCTGTCACCGCAGTATTTTCTTCGCACCAGCCAATCTCAAGCTACTCAATCAGAATCTCGTGAAAATCTTTAACACAACGGCCCCGGTAATTGTGAAAATATTCATAAACATCTTAAGGCAGCCCAGTCTGGCAGTAGGTTGTATGTTCAAAACGTTTATAGTCCTTGAGCAGAGAAACCCGCCTTCAGCCCTTCCTGATCCTTCTACTTATCCGTTTTTTTCTGGCCAAGCCGCCTATACGTTTCGTCAAGGAGTGTGTGTGCCCGTTCATAACCAGGGTCAACCTTGATGGCTTCGAGAAGTGTTTTTATTGCTTTTGCATCATCGCCAATAGCAGCATAAATGGTCGCCAGGTTATACAGAAAGGCCGCGTCCTTTTGAATCTTAACCGCTTTTTCATAATAGGAAAGACTTTTAGACAAGTCCCCTAATTGATAGTAGACAGTACCTAAACCGGTGTAAGCAGAAAGTCGGTCTACCTGTCTGGCATATTCCAAAACTTTAGAATATTCCGTGATTGCTTCCCCATAGCGCCCTGTTTTACTGTACAGATCCCCAAGAAGCCCGATTCCTCTTGGAGATAGGTTTTCCTGAATACTCCGTTTCAACTCGCGCTCAACCCCGACTAACATGGCTGGATTACCGAGTATTTTGCTGATACCTTTTCTCCCGTCAGCGGGGCTGACAAAGCGATATTCATCCCTCTGTATGATTGGCTGATAACGGCCTTCCCGACGCAGGTAGAGCAATGAAGTCTCGTCCCAGTAAACCAAGGCCCAGTTCGGACCAGGCAGCACAATGCCGCCCAATTTACTGAAACCATCTTCTCGCGTTGGATAATCCATAATTACAGCATCGAATCCGAATCTTCTGAAAAGTTGCTCCAATGTCCAGATGTTACCTGATCCAACAAGTGAAGACTGTTCCAGCAAATCTTCGGACAAGTAGCCACGCGGATCAATAAATACCGTTCGTTGCGGGTATCCAGTCCAAATAAGGTACCCCCCCCAATGGAACGGGTTGAACATCTTACCATAAATCCCGTTGTTATCCATGTACCGTACGGTGCCGGCCGGAATCGTTGTTTCGTTGACTCCGAAGCCGAACTTTTTAAATTCATACCCGATCGGTTGCACACCGGTAAGTCCAAGTACGCTATATACGGTTATCCAGACAATTGTAACCAACGCCGCCAAGGGGTGACGGATAATGCTTTGAAACCGCACCGATTCAGAAGCAAACCCGGCAAGGTTCCGGGCTATTACAGGTATCATTATCAGCCAGAAGAGAAAAAGAAACCGGCGTGCCGAGAAGGGCAACGCCCAAAAAGGCAAAATCATGAGGAAATGAATCGGCGAAAACCTTTTCCGGTTAAGAAAGAAGGAAAAGAGTGTTATGGCGATGCCTGTCCCCACTTCAACAAGTCCCATTTGCGTCAATGGGTCCAATTCGATGATGTTCTGTTTGTACCATTGGCCGGCCAGGATGCTTTGCCCGTAGGTAAATTGTGCGATAAAATTCGGCGTAATGAACGTTGTCACAGCTGAAAGGAGAAACATGACGGAGATGGTTTTTATCTGTTCACGAGACGGAACATGGTTCAACAGCGGAATCCGCGTACCAATGCTGCGGTGGATTATTCCTCCGACGATGAAGGCAAGAAAAGGAACCGGCATGAGAACGATGCTCGAATGAGAACAGGCCCACACAAGAGCTACTGCCGGTAACGCATACAGGTATTTCCTGTTTTGAAAAAGGTAGGCGTTGAGCGCATAGACGGTAAATGACAGGCAGACCATCATGACCATATCGGGCCGTTCTACAAAATGATAGCGGTTCAGGAATACAAAAAACGTCAGGATGACGATGACGACAAGTCTCTCTTTGTACGGAGAAACCGCGTCCTTGTAGAAAACAATAACCGCCAGTGTAACAAGAGCGGCCTTAAACACGATTACTCCCGTGTATCCGGCGGCGAGATACGTCAGGTACAGAACGACCCCGAAGAGCCACGACGTATAAAGGAACGGTCGCCCGAAGCTCGGATAGGTGAATGGCTCCGTAGCTGGAAGCGCCCGCAGGTTGAAGATTTCCCGCCCCATGCTGAGATGAAGCCAGGTGTCGGTCTCCTCAACCTGAATGATCGAAAGAAGTGCCAAAGAAAGAAAAAAAACCGCCGTAGTAATGAATATCAGCCTATTGTTCATGTATGCTAAACCTTCCTTAGCAGTGCCACAAAATGCAAACCTGTTCCGAAAAGAAGTTGAAAAGGCCCAGGATACAGGGGAATTTCCTCCATCCAGCCGACAACCTGCAAATTACCGTCCTCGAAGCATTTTTCCCATTGACGCCGACTTAGATAATTGTAAGTGAGTCTGACTCCGTGTGGTCGGTTGCCAAGCCAGTCCATGAACTTCAAAATATGCCGATGCATATTGGTCTCACACAGGTGATCCTTTATCAGGATGTAACTCCGACTGACCCTGGCGGCTTCACCAAGAATCTCCGGGATCGCTTCAGTATGGTGCAGGACATCGACGAACAGGCATAAATCAAACGATGACCCGGAATATGGTATGGTTTTGCCGTCGTACTTCTGGTGTTCGATGAGGCAGTCCGGGCGTACAAGAACATCTATGCCGCGGATGGATACTCCCGGCTTTCGGTCTGCGAGCAGCCGGTCGATCCGACCATTGCCGCATCCGATATCAAGGACGGATGAGTCTGATGGAATGAACGGCGCCAGCGCATCTGCCAGCACTTCAGCCCGGCGTCCGAAGACGAGCTTTTTGTGCAGCCACTCAAGGATTTCATAGACGCTGTTCATCGGGCACGCTTCCGACACCCGGATCCCCGACGCGGGTGTTTCCACTGATGATCCGTCGTCATTTGCGACCAAGCCTCAGTATGCTGATGAAAAAACTGGAGAAGACTGCTTGGACACCAAGAATGATGAGGGTAATGGAAGGGATGACGATCCGGAGACTTTGCGGGTAAGAGAGAGGACCAAAATCGTGCCGCGCCCACTGCCAAAGCGCAGCAGTCAGCAGGGCACCACCCGCAAGCAACAGGATGGTTCCGAAAACGATACCCTTCTCCAGCGTGAAGCGGTCGAGGAATTTTTCCAGCTGTGGATCGGGAGGGAGTAACCCCCCTGAAATCGAAAACGACTTTGTGAAAAGATAGAATGACATCAGTTGAAATCCAAGAAGAACTGACATCGCAGACACCAATAGTGTATTCGTGTCAAAGATAATGCCACCGACTTTCAGCGGCCCTATGGAAAGGATCACAAAGAGCAGAAATCCTACGATGAACAGGAGTGCTCCTGGCGAAAAGAAAAGCCACCGGGGAGAGTACATCAGCATGAAACGAAGATGACGCCAGCCGTCACGCCATCTCCTCAGATGAGGGGGGCGTGACCTCCCGTCCTTGTGAAGT
The DNA here is from genome assembly GCA_049696195.1 of Desulfuromonadaceae bacterium. Classification (GTDB taxonomy): domain Bacteria; phylum Desulfobacterota; class Desulfuromonadia; order Geobacterales; family Pseudopelobacteraceae; genus JACRCG01. Next base: position 3,454 of record JBAVTM010000428.1, read on the forward strand.
GTAATCGGAATTTCGGTTATCCGCATATTCAGAAGGGTTGCCTTGATTATCATCTCCGAGGCAAACTCCATCCCGGTGGTGTGGAGGTCCATACTTCTGTAGGAATCATTTCGGAACCCCCGCATGCCGCAGTGAAAATCCGTGATCCGGGAGCAGAAGAAGAGCCTTCCAAGACCGGAAAGGATCGGGTTTCCTATGTACCTGTTCGGCCAGGGCATGGCTCCGGGCATGATGGTCCCTCCCCCTACCGGGAGACGGCATCCCATAACGAGATCGTACCCTTCGCGCAACTTCTCTACAAAAGGGAAAATGTCCCCGAAATCGTAACTGTCGTCGGCATCCCCCATGATGATAAACATCCCTTCGGACGCAGCGATTCCCCCGGCAATTGCTGCCCCGTAACCTTTGACGGAGACAGGGACAACGCGGACGCCGAGGTCGGAGGCAATCCTCTGCGAGCCATCGCTGCTGCCATTGTCAGCGACGATGACCTCACCTTGAATCCAATGCCGTCGAAAGGCATCCAGCGCTTTCCTGATACACTTTTCGAGCGTTTCAGCCTCATCGAGGCATGGGATAACAACTGAGACTTCAATGGATGATTGATTCATCAGGATTAACTCGGTTGAGAAGTACGCATTAAGAACTTTGATAGTGCGGAGCTAGTGCGGAGCACAATATCCTCAATCTCCAAAAATAGAAACTATTTATAGCCCTTGCGTCTTCAATGTGTGAGCTAGCAAATAAGCAACGCGAGAGGATAAAAGGTGGACAGGCTGCATTATTGAAAATGTAGCCTGCCCCCC
>JBAVTM010000429.1:0-1566 GCA_049696195.1 Desulfuromonadaceae bacterium
TCGAGACGTTCAGGATGGTGAAGGAGGAATTCCCCCACCTGATGCTCTGCCTGAGCACCAACGGCCTGCTGCTCCCCGAATCGATCGACCGCCTCTACGAGTTGGGTCTCCACAGTCTGACGGTGACGATCAACGCCATCGATCCGGAAGTCGGGGCGCAGATCTACCGTCACGTCAGCTGGCACGGCAAGCACTATACCGGTGTGGAAGGGGCAAAGATCCTGATCGCCAACCAGTTTGAGGGGTTGAAGCGCGCCGGCGAGCTGGGGCTGACGATCAAGGTCAATTCGGTGCTGGTGCCGGGGGTGAACGACCACCAGCTGCCGCTGATCGCCAAACGGGTCAAGGAGCTGGGCGCCTTTGTGATGAACATCATGCCGATCATTCCCCAGGCCGAGCTGGCCCACATCACCCCCCCCAGCGAGGAGCGCGTTGCGGAGCTTAGAAAGGCCAACGAGGGTATCATCGGTCAGTTCGCCCACTGCAAGCAGTGCCGGGCCGATGCGATCGGCCTGATCGGCCAGGACCTCAACATGACGATCGCCGAATCGGCCTGCCCGGCGCCATGACAATCGAGCCGTTCTGCACGGATGACATCGCGCCCTTCCTGGAGCTCGCGGCTGCGGAGGGGTGGGTAGCGGAACCGTGGGAGTTCGAGTTCCTGCTGGCGGCGTCTCCCCGGGGGTGCTTTGCCGCGCGAACGGAGAGCGGAGAAACCGCCGGATATGTCACCTCGCTGCGCCACCTGCGGAGCGGCTGGATCGGCAATCTGATTGTCGCTTCCGGATATCGCGGCACGGGCATTGGAGCGGCGCTGTTCAGGAAGGTACTGGAGACACTCCTTGACAGCGGAGTCGAGACGGTCTGGCTGACCGCTTCGAAATCCGGCATGCCGCTGTATCAGAAATCGGGATTCACCCGCATCGACACGGTCATCCGCTGGAGCGGCAGCGGACGGCTGCTGACGGCCGGGCATGAAGCCGAAGCGGCGAGCGACGATGCCGACCCGTTGCAGGACGATCTCGACAGCCGGGGGTGGGGCGACCGCCGTGCGGCGCTGGTCGCGGTAACCGCCGGTCGCGGGAGGGTGCTGCGGCGGGAATCCGGGTTCGTCGTGGTGCAGCCGTGCGGAGCCGCCCGGCAGTTGGGGCCGTTTTCGGCACCGGACTACGGCACCGCGGATGCGCTGATGAAAGACGCGCTTCATACGATACCGCTTGGGACCAAGGTCTGTCTGGACGCACCGGCGTCGAACCGTACCGCCCTGCTGCTCTTCAACCGGTACAGGATGCGAATTTCCGGCAGCAGCGAATTGATGTACGCCGGCCTCAAACCGGCCTATCAGCCGGAATATATATACGGGCTTGCGACGATGGGGAGCTGCGGATGAAGGAAAGGAGTCAATCATGACACCAGTTGCAGAGATCATCATAGACGACACCACCCTGCGGGACGGCGAACAGACCGCCGGGGTGGTCTTCTCCAAACGCGAAAAGATCGCGATCGCCCGCATGCTCGATTCGATCGGCGTGGGGGAGATCGAATGCGGCATACCGGCCATGGGGA
>JBAVTM010000430.1:0-3540 GCA_049696195.1 Desulfuromonadaceae bacterium
GAGCAGTTCCCGTGGAGATGCATTCAACCCGACATTCCGTCCAGTCCCACCTTTGTGCATCGCTCACCGCCTATCTGCAGGATCTCCAGGAAAGCGGCCTGGACGGTATTCCGGCAGGACTGGTGACCGCAGCAGCACCTGAGGCCCCGCCGCAACCGAACGCTGCCGCTGAAGAGGACAGAGAGAGCCCGATGACTGATCAACCGAACGCAGCGAAAAAGCATGAGACTCTTGAGCAGATCAGAAAAGATCTGGGACAATGCCAGCGCTGCAAACTGGGCGCCACCAGGAAAAACCTGGTATTCGGGGTCGGAAATCCGAAGGCCCGGCTCGTATTCGTCGGCGAAGCGCCGGGAGCCGATGAGGATGCCCAAGGGGAGCCGTTTGTCGGCGATGCCGGCAGGATGCTGAACCGCATCATCGCCGCAATGGAGTTGAAGCGCGAGGATGTCTATATCTGCAACGTGGTCAAGAGCCGCCCGCCGCAGAACCGTCCGCCCGAAGCCGATGAGGTCGCCGCCTGCATGCCGTTCCTGCTGCGCCAGCTCGCCTCGATCAACCCGGAGGTGATTGTGGCGCTCGGCAGTTCCGCCGCCCAGGCACTGCTGCAGACGAAAGTGCCGATCTCGAAGCTGCGCGGCAAGTTCCACGACTTCCACGGAATTCCGCTCATGCCGACCTATCACCCGTCGTATCTGCTCCGCACCGGCGGCAATTCCGACTCATTCTGGAGCGTCTGGGACGACATGACCCAGGTGCTGCAACTCCTCAAACTGCCGGTTCCGAACAAAAGCAGAAACAAGTAGAAAACCGGGCACTGTCTGCCATGACCGCCATCCTTTCCTTTCTGAAAGACCTCTTCCCCCCGTCTCTCCACGACCGGGTCCTCCTCGTCGGCGGCACGGTACGCGACATGCTGCTGGGGAGGGGGGGGGAGGACATCGACCTGGTGACGGCCCTTTCCCCCGCCGAACTCACGACGCTCGGCTTCCGCCCCGTCGAGGCGTCCAGCGGCGCCGCGATCTTCTTCAAACACCACCCCCAATTCGGCACAATCGAAGCCACCCGGATCGACAGCATGGCTGATCTGGAGGATGATCTTCTCCGGCGCGACTTCACGGTCAACGCCATGGCGATGGATTTGTCCGGAGTCCGGATCGACCCTCTGGGGGGCGAAGGGGATTTGAAGGCAGGTATTCTCAAGGCGTGCAGCGAAAAAAGCTTCAGTGGCGATCCGCTCCGCGTCTTTCGCGCCTTCCGCTTCGAGGCCGGCGGCTGGCGCATGGCGCCGGGCACCGCAGCGTTGATTCGGAGGGGGGATTGGTCGGCGGCGTTCGGTGCCATGCCGACCGAGCGTTTCAGCGCCGAGATGCTGAAAGCTCTGGCCCGGAAGGAACCGGAACGCTTCTTTCAGCGGATGATCGAGTTCAACGTCGGGGCGGAATTTCTCCCGGAAATTTTCCTGATGCCCCGGGTCCCTGCCGGACCGCTCCAGCATCACCCGGAGGGGGACCTGTTTACCCATTCCACCCAGGTACTGCAGCGGGTGGCGGCAGTGACGGATAGCCCCCTCGCCCGTTTCTGCGGCTTCTTCCACGATCTCGGCAAGCTGGCCACCGACCCTGCCCTCTACCCCAGGCACTACGACCATGACACCACCGGCTTTGCCATGGCGGTGGAGTTCTGCACCCGCCTCTGCCTGCCGTCAACGCACCGGAAGGCGCTTGCCTGGGTCAGCAGCCTGCACGGCAAGGCCAACAGCTGGGATGGGCTGCGGGATTCTTCGAAGCTCAAGATGGCGGAACAGGCGCTCAAGGGGGGTATTGTCGATATTCTGCCGCTGGTTGCCGCCGCCGATAAGCCGGGGGGGCTGCCGATGGCGGGGTGGGAAGATGTTGTCCGGGTTGCGGGGATGAGCACGCGGGAGCTGGGGATTGACCAGGAGAAGCTGGGGAACATGCCGGTCAGGAACCGGCCGCCGTTTATCCTGCAGAAGCGGGTGGATGCCCTGCGAGAGCTGCGCGTGCCGATGCATCACACCGGCTAATACCCTGCCGGAATAATTGACTCCTTTTTCCGGTAAACCATCCCCTGAAAAATTGCCACAACATCGCCGGCGTCGTCGGTGATCATGACCGAGTATGAGGCGAGCTTCGGACCCTTTGACTGCTCCGTGGCTTCCGCATGCAGCGTCCCCCTGGTGGCGGCCTTGACAAAGTTGACGCTGGTATTGATCCCCATCGCCAGGGTGCCGTGGGAGTTTGAGGCGACGGCAAAGGCGAAATCGGCCAGGGTAAAGATGGCGCCGCCATGAACCGTTCCGGCCCCGTTTAAGTGAAACGGCTCAATCTTCATACTGGCCTTTGCCCAGCCGAGCCCGGCATCGACCAGCTCTATCCCGGCATGGCGGGCAAACTTGTCTTCCGCGGCAAAAAACGCGATTAACTCCCGCATGGCTGCACTCCCTTTGGTGTCATTATTTCTATTCATGCATACTTTCCCGCATGGTACGAGCTGCGCACATACGGGCCGCTCTCCACGTGGCTGAACCCCATATTCAGCGCCTTGAGCCGCAGCGATTCGAACCGCTCCGGAGGGACATACTCCTGCACCGGGTAATGGAGTCGGCTGGGGGCCAGGTACTGGCCGATGCTGAGATAGGCGCATCCGGCATCCCGCAGATCACGCAAGACCTCCAGCACCTCCTCTTCCTCCTCTCCCATCCCGAGCATGATGCCGGACTTGGTGCGGATGTCCGGAGCCAAAGCGGCGCAGGTCCGCAGGACATCGAGCGAACGGCTATAATCCGCGCCGCTGCGGATCCCGTACAGGCGCGGCACCGTCTCTACGTTGTGGGCGATGATATCGGGACCGGATCCGGCGACCGACTCCAGGCTCGCCACGGCCCCCTGAAAATCGGGAATCAGCAGTTCAATCCGCGTCGCCGGAGAGGAGGAGCGGATCGCCGCCACCGTGGCGGCGTACATCGATGCCCCGCCATCGGGCAGATCGTCACGGGTCGGGCTGGTGACCACCACATGGGAGAGCTTCAGGCGGGCGACCGCTTCGGCCACCCGCGCCGGTTCGCCGTTATCGACCGGCAGCGGCGGGCTCTTCTCCACGTTACAGAAGGAGCAGAGACGGGTGCAGTTCCTTCCCAGGATCAGGAAGGTGGCCTGCCCGCAGGCAAAACACTCCGAGATGTTCGGGCAGAGCGCCTGCTGGCAGACGGTATTCAGCCGCAGTTCCCCCAGCAGCTTTCGCATCTCCCCCTGGTCCCCGGGATTGACCTTCTTGCGCAGCCATTCCGGTTTTCGCTGAATATTCACTCCGCCACCCCTTCCAGGTTCCAGCTCTCCGCACTGTACCGGTTCGCTGTTAATTCAATCATATCCGCCTGTTCCGATTCAGCCAATGTATCGCTTTCAAGCAGCACACCAAAATAGTCACTAAATGCGGTTGCAATCTCCCCGAGCAGGAAATCTCTTTCGGCACTTATTCCGTAGTCGGCCAGACTCGCCGTCCCCTCGGCATGTTCGG
>JBAVTM010000431.1:0-13189 GCA_049696195.1 Desulfuromonadaceae bacterium
GAGCATGAGCCATACTGTGGATAAGGCCGAGACCGGCGCTGTTGAAACTATAGGCGGCTGCCATTTCGGCCCAGACCATCGCTTCGACGGCTTTGTCGTTGTTTCTGTTCATTGCCGATTGACGCAGATTGCCGAAGATCAGGGATATGGCGCTCAGACCGGGACCGTAGGCAGAAACAACACCCAGACGGGAGGTGATCGCTTCAACGCCATGGGCGAGTGCGTCCATGCCGGTGTAACCGGCCAGGTCGCCAGGCATACACTGATGGATCAACGGGTCATTGACGGATTTGCTGGGCGTGCAGTTCGGATCAAACAGGGCCATCTTGTACTTCTTGTCGGTGTGATTGATGATCGAGAAGCAGGAGATCTCCGAGCCGGTACCCGATGTGGTGTTGATGGCAAGCTGGGGAATCGTGTTGGCCTTGGTTGCCTTGAAAGCGCCCTCAAAGGTGCGGACGTCCTGGCCGTCATGGCTGTGAACGAGCTTGATGGCCTTGCAGCAGTCGTGGGAGCTGCCGCCGCCGAGGCTGATGATGCCGTCGAATTTGCCGGCGGCCAAAACCTTGGCGCCTGCCATGACTTCATGATCCTTGGGGTTGGGGGTTACTTTGTCAAACACCGTGGAAGCAACTCCGGCAGCCTTCAGCACGCCCTGGATTGTCTCGACAATGCCGGTGCCCTTAAGGCCTGTGGTCACGATCAGAGCGTTGGTCATGCCCAGTGCTCTGGCATCGTTGCCAACCATTGTATGGGCACCCCAGCCGACGTTAACGGACGGATATGCGTGCATCATCTTGATCGGGTATTCCAGTCTTTCGTTCTTGAGGGTTCGTTTTACGTCTTTGTTGTGTGACATGGGTACTTCCTCCTTTGTGGTGTGTGTTTTGATTGAGCTGCTTTGATTGCATGGAACTGTTACGGCCTTCGCGACACCTTTCCTTTCGAAAATTTAACTCCCACCTCCCCATAACCAGGTTTTACGATCATATCTGTATGCTGCAAATGAGCTGGACCTCCCTGTTTCAACGCTCATCATGATCGAGTTGATAATGACTTTAGCAAGTTGGATGCCAACTTTTTATTGCATGCAATTACAGCTAGTTGGGGGTGTTGTGCGGGGTGGGGGTGGCCGGCGGGCACGTGGTGCGGGGCGATAAGAAACAGGTTTATAAAATAATGTCCACAATAGGCGCTTTTTTACTATGGATTTTATCTACAGTGGGTAATTTTCACCCAGAACGATATACGCGTTGATAGATTGCCCTTCTCACCTCACAGCGGTCATCCGCGGCAAGGAGATTTCCGCAGCTCCCCCAGGCGCGCCCCATGCATCCTCCGGCACAGAATGCTTTCACCGGACAATCCCGGCACTCGGGGATCTCGTCGGCACGGCAGCGGCTGATACGATGAAGAGAGGACCAGAGGGGAGCCCCTTCGGTAAAGGCTGCAGCCAGCCCTTTTTCGAAAACCCCCGTGACGGAATAGTCATCGGTATGACACATCAGACAGGGATAGAGTCTGCCGGAAGGAGTGAGGTATGGATTTTCTATAAAGGTACAGCAATCATGACGGATCGATTCACCCTTACGCCATTCCAGTGCGGCCACGGTTCCGATTCTGGCGTAAAGATCCCGGAAATGAGCATCCTGGTCGTACCGCTCCAGCAGAGCAAGGTACTGTTCCACCCCGGGCGGTGCAATCAGGGACGTTTCAGAAGCGCGTCCGCACAGGACCATGGAGCCGGTGGAAACCGATCCGATGCCCATGCTGTCGGCAAAATCGAGCAAAGCGGGTATTTCATCGAGGTTGTGGCGCATCTCTGTGAAAAAAACAGAAATCCGTCCGGCCAGCCCCTCCCGCACCAGCATTTCAATTCCATGCAGAGCGCCACTGAAGGCTCCTTCCCCCCGCACCAGATCGTGAGTTCGGGGCGTAACCCCGTCAAGGCTGATCTGAAGCGAAAAACCGGGGAAGTCGAGTCCGCGCAGGGGAGCGAGATGCTCGGTTCTGAGGAGCATCGCGTTGGTCTGGAGAGTGACGGTTTTAAACCCGAGGGCGCAGGCACGCTGCAGTATATCCAGCCAGTCCGGGTGGCACAGCGGTTCACCGCCGGTAATGCGGATTCCGGCCCCGCCGATTGCAGCGAATTCTTCCACGAGTCGGCGAACCGTCTGCAGCGGCACGTGTTGCGGGGATGTCTTCTCCCCCGCCTTGACCCAGCAATGGCAACACCTGAGATTGCACGCGCCGGTGATTGCAAGCGTCAGGGTTCCGGGAGGGCGTAAGCCTGCCAGATCCAATTGGTGTGCGAGTTCTGAAGTGTCCATGATCTGATCTTTCCGAGAAAGTGTGGATTAATTCTACACTGTACGTTTTATACCCAGCGTCTTACCGGACCCGGTGTGGCAAAAAGCAACAGTATGTGCAAGGAGGAATAAAGCGCGGCACTGCGAGGTGCATTACGGTGCGACGGGCAGGATATCGGTGCCTGCCGTCACAACCCCTCCATTGAGCACCCTGGCAAATATACCTTCCTTGGGCATGACACAGTCCCCAGCCTGATAATAAATGGCACACCGGTTATGGCATTCCTTGCCGATCTGGGTGACCTCGAGAAGCGCTGAGCCGAGTGATAACCTGGTTCCGATCGGAAGTGAGACCAGGTCTATTCCGGTCGTTGTGATGTTTTCGGCAAAATCACCCGCGCTGACGGACAGGCCCACGGCGCGCATCTTGTCGATGCTTTCCTGGGCAAGGAGGCTCACCTGGCGGTGCCAGTCCCCTGCATGGGCATCCCCCGCGATACCGTGCTCCTGGACAAGTTCAACGGCTGGAACAGGTTTTTTACGTTCGCCTTTATTTAGACTGATGCAGACAGCCAGAACGGAACCGGGCATGGATGTGCTCCTTTTGTTATTTCAGATTGTATGCTCAGCCGCCGATGGATGACATGCTGAATGCCTGGTGATGGCACTCTTCAAGGTTCATCTGATGGCGAACCGGTTTGGTGTCGACAATCTCGGCCAAAGCCCGGGCGAGGGGGAGGGCGGAACCGGATCGCAACGAGGGTTTCAGATCGACCTGTGATCCGGCAAAAAGGCACCCTTTGGCCATTCCCGAAGCGGTGACCCTGATCCGGTTGCATTCGGAGCAGAAGTGGTGCGAGACCGGTGTGATGACACCCAGGGTGCCGGGAGTGCCGGGGATTCTGAAGTTGCGTGCCGGTCCGGCCAGTGCCGCCTGCTCGAGAGGAATCAGCGAAAAGCGCTGCGACAGTCGGGACAGGATCTCGGAGCCCGGGACCACGAGCCGCTGCCAGTTATGTTCCCGGATTGCCGGCATGTATTCAATGAAGCGGACGGTGATTGCCGTGGTAGTTGCGAGGGTGGCGAAGTCCAGGATCTCGTGGTCGTTGATGCCTCGCATTACCACCATGTTGAGCTTGATCGGAAACCCGTACTCTTTGGCGGTCTCTATGCCTGCGAGCACACGTGCCAGGTCACCGCAGCGGGAAATCTGCCGAAAGGTTTCCGGGTTGAGAGAATCGAGGCTGATGTTGAGCCGCTGCACCCCGGCAGTGTGAAGATCGGCAGCCATGGATTCCAGGAGCACACCATTCGTCGTCAGTACCAGTTGCCCCAGGCCCGGGATTTCTGCCAGCTGATGCAAAAAACGGATGATTCCTCTGCGCACCAGCGGCTCGCCGCCGGTGATCCGGATCTTGTCAATACCGATGGAGACGGCTGCCCGGGCGATCCGGTACAGCTCTTCATAACTGAGAATATTGCCGTGAGCAATTTTGCCTATCCCGTCTTCAGGCATGCAGTATGAGCAGCGAAGGTTGCAGCGATCCGTAACGGAGAGCCGCAGGTAGTTGATGGTTCTGCCAATGGAGTCGAGGAGCGGCATAATCGTAACCTCAGGGTTCCAAGCCGTAGCGTTCCAGCTTGCTGTAAAGGGTTTTTCGATCGATTTCGAGCAGTTTGGCGGCCCGGCTCTTGTTCTGGTCCACCAGTTCAAGAACATTCTTGATATGGTCACGCTCCACCGTCCAGAGCGGCGAGGCCGTGAAGGCTGTACTCTCGGTGCGCGGTATTCCTGCAGCCGGTAAGTACACCGCTTTTTGAGGTGCGAACGGGAACAGGTCAGGTGTGATGACCGGCTCGTTGGCGAGAATGCAGGCTCTGCGCATGGTGTTGCGCAACTCCCTGACGTTCCCCGGCCACTGATATGCGCAGAGTGAAGCAATCGCTTCATCGGTGATTTCCCAGTTTTGCGAATCATTCTCATTACACTGCTGGATAAAGAACCAGGCCAACGGTACGATGTCTTCGGTACGCTGACGCAGCGGCGGCAAGAGGATCGGCAGCAGGTTGATCCGGTGGTACAGGTCTTCACGAAACTCACCGCGGTTGACGCAGTCGGCCAGAATCTTGTTGGAGGCGAAGACGAAACGGACGTTTACCCGGATATCGTGACTTCCCCCCATCCGGCGGAAGGTGCTGGTTTCGATGATGCGGAGCAGTTTGACCTGGACGTCGAGCGGCATTTCCGATACTTCGTCCATGAACAGCGTGCCGGTGTCGGCCAACTCAAACAGGCCTGCCCGCATCTTGTTCGCCCCGGTGAAAGCCCCCTGCATATGCCCGAACAGCTCGCTTTCCGCCGTGTTGGCGTCGAACCTCCCGCAGTTGACGGTTACAAACGGTTTGCTCGCACGACGGCTGGCATCATGCACGGCCCTGGCGATCAGCTCCTTGCCGGTGCCGCTCTCTCCGGTAATCAGGACATGTTCGTCGGTAGCCCCCCAGCGCTGCACGGTATCCATGACTTTCTGGATCACCTGGCTCTTGCCGATGATGCGGTGGTTCTCAAAACGCTTGATCTCTTTTTTGAGGTTTATGTTTTCAAGCCGCAACCGGTTCTTTTCACAGGCCTTGTCGATCAGGAGTTCCAGCTCGTCAAGCTTTATCGGCTTGGTAAGGTAATCGTAGGCGCCCTGTTTGATGCATTCCACCGCCGTTTCGATTGTGCCGTGGCCGGTAAACATGATGATCTCCGGGATATTCGACTCGGCGCGCATCAGCTTGAGCGCCTCAATCCCGTCCATGCCCGGCATGCGGATATCCTGGAGCACCACGTTGAATATCTCCTCGCGGTAGGCGTCAAGCCCCTCTTCTCCACTCGATGTAGCCGTCACCTTGTACCCGGAACGGGACAGCTCCATCTGCAGAAGCTCCCGGAGCGATTTGTCGTCTTCGACAACAAGTACTTTCGTATCGTTACGAACTATTTCTGACATGCCGGCATCCTTACGGTGAATTTCGAACCTTTGCCAACCTGGCTTTCGACACTGATATCACCACCAAGGCGTTTAACGATGTTGTACGTGATAGCCAGTCCGAGGCCAAGGCCCTGCCCGACGTCTTTTGTGGTGAAAAACGGATCCCAGATCTGGTCGATGGTATCCCTGGGAATCCCGCAGCCGGAATCCTGAATCTGAAAGACAACCATTGATTGCGGTGTCAGCCGGGTGGTTAATTCCACGAGTCCGGAGCCGCTGATTGCTTGATGGGCGTTTATCAGCAGGTTCATGCACACCTGGCGAAGTCCGGTCGGGTCACCGATCACATCGGGCAGGTCACTCTGGAAATCGGTCCGGATCTTGACGTTTTCGTAGCGGGATTTGTACCGGACAAGTTCAAGAACTTCACTCAGTACCGTATTGATATTCACATTGCTGAAAGAGCCGTCAGACTTGCGGCTGAAGGAGAGCAGGCAATCAATGATGCCTTTGCAGCGGTACGACTCCCGGATGATCACCTGCAGATATTTCGGAAAATCCCCGAGCCGGGGATCTTCCGCAAGTGAATGTTCCTCGCTGAAGCGCCTGAGCAGAGCTTCAGCGTACCCCGCCACCGACGAGAGGGGGTTGTTGATCTCGTGGGCAACGCCGGCGGCCAGAACTCCGATGCTGGAGAGCTTTTCGGCCTGCATCAGCTGAAGTTCCTGAAGACGTTTTTCGGTCACATCGCGCAGAAAAAGAAGGGCGCGATTCTGCTCGCCTTTGCTGTCCTCGATCGGCGTGGCCGTAACATCAAAATAGCGGGCCTTTCCACCGGAAAGTTGGGATGCGATTGAAATTTCAACCCGTTCCCCGGACAAGGCCCGCTCTACGGGACATTCACGGGGCGCCGTTTCATTCCCGGGGTGAAAGAGTTCGCTGCATGAACAGCCTGGAAGGGTTTCCTGAGGGAAGTACTGTGGGCATACGTGGTTCCGATGCTGCACGATGCCGTTGTTGTCATACACGATGACGCCGTCACTGATCGAATCAAACATTGCCTGAAACTCGCTGCTTTTTCTGCGTAATCCTGAGTTTGCCGCCTCGAGCTCGTGAATTTTCTGCTTAACCTCGGCATAGAATCCGATTTTAGAACTATCAAGCCCGAGCAGTCGCTCGAGCGATGATTCATCCATCTTGGTTCTAACGGCAACTTTGTCCATCAGTAAGCCCTTTCCAGGATGCGCAGGAGATCATCTTCATCGGCCTCACGCGGGGAAGTGACGATACAGACATCCTTGAGTGCCTCACGTGCCAGTCCCGGCAGGTCCTTGCGCAGGACCCCGATACTGCGCAGGCTGCGCGGAGCTCCGCTCGCCTCCAGAAGCGAATCGAGCGTTTCCTGAACCTTTTCGCCGGCAGCGTTGATATCGCCGTTGGCACGGTGCCCGAGTCCCCAGGCGAGCTCCTGCAGCTTTTCGGTGACAACCGGAATATCGTAGCGAATTACTTCCGGCAGCAGAATCGCATTGATGCTGCCGTGGTTTACATCATAGAGGCCCCCTATCGGGTGAGCCAAAGCATGAACGATGCCAAGCATGGAATTGGAAAAGGCCATGCCGGCATGCAGGCTGGCCCGTGCCAGGTTCTCCATGTCTTCCGGTTTCCGTTCGTGGACCGCGGCTGCCATACTTCCGGTCAGCAGGCGCAGGGCCTTGATGGCATGTACATCGGTGAGAGTCGTGGAGGCGATCGAAAAAAAAGCCTCCATCGCATGACTCAGGGCATCGGTAGCGGTCGTTCCGACGAATTCATCCGGCAGGGTCAGGAGAGTGTCCGGGTCCGTCAGGCTGATATCCGGAGCAACACAGCGGCTCATGATGCAGATTTTACGAAGATGCACGGTATCACTGATGATTGCAAACTGTGAGACATCGGAACCGGTACCGCAGGTCGTTGGGCAGAGTACCAGCGGCGGGAGCGGCCGGATGATCCGGTCAGGCCCTTCAAAATCGCCGATGTTCCCGCCGTTCGAGACAAGGATGGCTATCGCCTTGGCCGCATCCATGGAACTGCCGCCGCCAAGACCGACAATTACATCGGCGCCATGACGCTGATATTCCCTGACTCCATCCTCCACTTCGTGATCCTTGGGATTCGGGGTGATCCCGTCAAAATAAATGAATTCAAGCCCGGCTTCGAGGAGGCTCCGCATGGCCAAATCGACCCATCCGGCATGAAACAGCCCCTTATCGCTGACCAGGAAGACTTTTTTGCCCCCGAGCCTGCGGGCGCACGCGCCGACCTGGCTCAACATGCCTCTGCCGAAAATTATCTCGGGTACTTCAAATTTGTAATGATGCAATGTGCTGTCCCGCTGCTGTTCCATTACTTACCTTTCGTGCCGAACCCGGTTCTCGCATTCAATCTGACGTGGGGGCATCAACGTTGCGACGTCGGTATCACTAGCAATGCCCGTGCCTAATACATAACCTGGTTCTATAAATTTATTCATTTTATCATTTCCTGCGCCGATTTTTATCTTTCATGTCTTTCCTCTCACCACCCTTGATCGGAATGCGAGTCTTGGGGCTAATCTCCACGGTGTAGAACTCTACCTCATAAGTATATCACATAACGATTACAGTACGTTATAAAAATTGTCCTGTTTGTCTACAGTTGTCACCGGTAAAGAGCCGATAGGCCGTTGTTGCGTAACCGCTCGAAATCATACAAAAAAACCAATGTTTTATTTTTGGCATCGCAGTTGCACAGACCTGATACATCCATGAGTAAGGATCGGATTCGCTGCCAGGAGAGTGGGGGCTCAAGGCGCAGCCTGGATTCAGTATAATCCGGAAGCAGAACGTGGTGATGAATTTCCGAAGACACAAACGGTTTGTTTGGGAAAACACATAATCTAAAGAAAGGAGTTGCGGGAAATGCCCAGTCAAAGCGCCTGGGCTGAACTGCTGGTGAAAACAATGTGATGCTTCACCGTGAATTGGAATTCTAATTAGCGGAAATAATCAACTAAAAAGGGAGGCAACGAATGAAGAAAAGCACACTAGTAACACTTGGACTTTTGGCGGCGTTTTCAATGGTCGCAAGCAAACCGGCACACGCGGCATTTGTAGTCGGAGGCACAAACGGGTGGGAGCTTAGTACGGACGGCATTGTGGATTTTTTCGCTACCTACAATTCAACAACCAAAGGACCGGGTGCCGGCCATTCGTTGAGTCTGCTGAGTGTCGGGGGCAATGAATCTACAAAAGACGAACGATTTGGTACCGGCATCGGCCTGCTGCCGTCGGTAGTCGCCTTCAACGTCAAGGCCCCCACCACCAACGGCGTGGACTCGTCTGTCCGGGTCGGTATTTACCCCGCTTTGCAGAACAAAAGCGGCACCCGTTTCGACACATCACCTAACATCGACTTCCGCGAATTCTTTTACACCGCCAAGGGGGCCTATGGTGAACTGCTGGTCGGTCGCGCCTTAAATCTTTATCAGGGGAAGAACATCCTGACCGACATGACGCTCCTGACTGCCGGTGTCGTTCCAGGAGCTGCATTCCGCGGCAATACAACCCTTGGCCATATCGGCTACGGCTATCTCTATACAAACTTTGGACCGCAGATCCGCTACACAACGCCGGGCTTCGGTGGCGCCAAGGTTGCTGTCTCCGTTGGAGAACCGTACAAGATAAGTGCCGACACCAGCAAAACCAATACGCCACGCATTGAGACTGAAGTCTCTTACGCTACGGTGCTTGGCGGCGGGGCAACCGTTCAAGCCTGGCTTTCCGGCCTCTACCAGTCGGCAAAGCGTAGCGATACCGCGGCATTCCGCCCGGGAAAAACCAACCAATCCATCGGCGGCGCCGGTGGTATCGGGGCCGGTTTCAGCGGAGTAAATCTCCTGCTTTCCGGTTATGGCGGCAAGGGACTTGGTACGGTCAGCGTTCAGGACGGTGACTTCCTGGAATCAACATCGACCGATTCAACCGGTAAAGAGAGAGTTCATTGGGGTTTCCTGGCCCAGGCCACCTACGCCCTGACCCCTTCGGTCGTGCTGGGCATTAACTATGGACAGTCCCGCCAGGAAACAGGTGACGTTGAAACCGTCAGCCCGATCAAGAATCAGGAGGCGGGCACAGCATCCGTTACCTACAGCTTTAACAGCTTCACCAAGTTTACCGGCGAATACACCTATGCCCAGAACACCTGGCATGACGGGGCAAAACAGCATTCGAACCAGTTTGCTCTCGGGACGACGTTTTTCTGGTAACAGGTAATAAAGACTCTCTCAAGGAGATTGCCATGCCGAAATATGTGATCGAACGTGAACTAGCAGGTGCGGGACAATTGCCGGCTGAAACATTACAGGCCATATCACAGAAATCATGCAGCGTTCTTTCGGGACTCGGCCCGCAGATACAGTGGGTGCAGAGCTATGTGACCGACGATAAGATTTATTGCATCTACATCGCTCCCAACAAGGAGCTGGTACTGGAGCACGCCCGGCAAGGCGGGTTTCCCGCCAACACGGTTTCTGAAGTCAAAACCATAATTGATCCGACCACGGCAGAATAACTAACCTTTGCTCCCCTCCCGGTTTTTGCCGGGAAGAGGGACTGTAATTCAATTCGAGGAGAATGTCATGACGTTAGCATTGCTTGTTTTGATCAGTATTATGTGGGTTCCGGTAGGAATGTTTTTTCTCGGTTACGGCGAAGCCAAAAGTACCGGATTTGTCAGTGCAGTTGTGGGGACCCTGGTCGTCATCGGTGCGACGCTTCAGGCGGCGGTCTTTACTGATCCCTTTACCGCCGGGCTGCTGTTCGTATTCGGTGTCCTGTATCTGCAGACAGGGTATGCCCTTATGACGGGTGTGACGGATCTGCGTACGGTCGGAAACGGCGCCCTGCTTGTCGGCATCGTCTGCGCCGTGTATGCGTATCTGTTTGCCACCGGTGGCGGGGTGAAACCAGATGGCAAGACGTTTATCGGCGTTACCCCCTATCTGGCGTTCATGAACCTGACGTTTGTTGTTATCTGCTTTACCGTAACCGGTGTTACCTACGGCAAGATCAACCCCAAGGTTGCTGCCACGATGTTCATTGTCCTCAGCTTCACCTGCCTGCTGGTTCCGGCGTTTGGTCTGATGGCATACGGCAAGCTGCCGTTCTAAGTAGATTCAAGCCCGGCACAAATCTATCTATCAACGGAGGGAAGACATGAAAAAAAGCGTAATCACGATAATCGCAGCATTGACGTTGTCAACCACGATGCTGGCTTATTCGCAGCAGACCCCCGAAGAGAAAGTCGTCTGCAATCTGGCTGCACAAAACTGTCTGAACAAAGCCGATATACTTCAGAAGAGGATCAAGAAGTTGAATGCTGAGGTGAAGAAGGGGACCAAGACGTACTCGGCAGAAGATCTGAAGAAGATCGAGCAGAAACTGCAGGAAACTCAGGATCTGCTCGACAAGGTTGAAGGGAAGGCACCGGCACCCGGTAAGTAGTTCAGCTCCGTATGCACGATGCAGCAGCGGGACGAGAATAGTTTCTGAATCCCGGTAGTACTGAAATTCCAACAACCAAACATGGCCGTACTCGAAAGTAAGATTTTTCAATAAAAGACCAGGACCCATCAGCGGCATGGCAACCGTAGCGGTAAAGCTACCGAAAAATCTAGACGAGGCTGGGACAGGGGCGCTTATACGACAAGCGCCCCTGTTTTTTTGCATGGAGCATGCGTTGAATTTTGTTCGCATATTATAATTTTGCGAGTATACTTACACTAAATCAAACGTTTAATTGATTGTCGATGCATTATGTGTGAGGGAGATCACGCGTGGCTGACAAAGATTGTCGTGAAAATATTATCGCAGCAGCCATACCGTTTTTTGCCGCGAAGGGGCTAAACGGTGTGAGTGTGCGAGAGTTGGCCGGTGCCGCAGGTGTAAACCTTTCCATGATCTCGTACTACTTCGGCGGCAAGGAGGGGCTGTACGCCGCCGTACTGACAGAGCAGTTTGCCGTTTTGGGAAAGCTTGAAGAGATCGAGCAGATGGAAATCGATACGCTGAAAAAATTTGAACTGTATGTTCGCGCCACTGTTTTACGCTACCGCAAAAGCCCCTACCTGCTCCGCTTCTACACCAGTGAGCTGACCAACCCTACCGCCTGCTTCGAGACCATTGTAAAGCCGGCGATCAAAAAAGTCGTGCAGATGCTTCTTGATACTTTTACCGATGGTCTTTCCCATGAAAAGTTTCGCACCGGCCTTGATCCTGCCGATACCGTGCTGGCCTTGGCCGGGATGATCAACTTCTATTTTCTCCTTGAGCCGGCAACAGCCGAATTGGTCGATCACTCACCGGAGCGCGATGAGAAACTCATCCGCCATATCATGGATATCTTCACACGGGGGATACTTAAATAGCGGCGTACTTTATTATGGCCGGTCATAAAACAAACGTTTGATTGATAAGCCGATCCTGCCGCTGCAACTTTCTCATGCAGTCATGAAACGGACGAAGAAGAGCACCAATCATCTACAACCAGCACGAAAAGGAGATCACCATGGAAACGACTACTATGTTTGAATGCGGAACCTGCTTTTACCAGAGCCTGGCCAAGGATTTTACCCCCGTTACCGTCAGCGCAAATTTTGCCGCGCTTGAATGTCCAAAATGCCTGAACAACGACAAAGATTCTTTTTACGAAATTACCGCTGAAGAGAAAATAGCCGCATAGCGTAAGCAACCAGCGTCCGTTCTGTTGTGAAACTCGCAAGCCGCCCCGATCCGGGGCGGCTTTTTTTTTTATATCGCCGGGAGGCACTTGCGGGCAAACCAATAGTCGGCATGATTATTGATGGTGGATAGTGTTTTCGGGGTACCCGGCAATCACACTCGAGGGGAGCGCCTGGACGAACGAAACAGGCTCTGATTGATGGCTGCCGGCTGTCTCCGCCGGAGCTTGTTTTTGAAACCTTAACTATTCCGGGTTGCCCACGGTTATTTTAATACCGCCGGGTTCACATTTTCTTGAACAAATGTTACTGTCGGTGTGGTTATATATCAACAGATGTCATGAGGACCAGAACCGATGGCCGGGGCCTATCGTCCTGACATTGCACATAAACAGTAATCTTTGGGTGGAGCGACTGGCGGAGAGCATGAATAATAATTATGAAAGCAGAACGGATAATGAGAAACGTTCCACCTGGCCGAAGGTGGTGGACCTGTTTTTGCGGAGCAGTCACATCGGGACGTCGAGCGTCCTGTTTGGCGGAATTGTCTGGGCGGTTCCCTATACACGGGTTTCAACCTGGCATCATCTCACCATTGCAACGGGAATCTTCCTGATCGTCCTGAACATCTGGCGCTCCCGGCACTGGCCGTATCAGGGCCGCGGCGTCATGGCGTGGCTGCATATCGGCCTGGTCTGGCTCGTCCATGTCCGGCCTGCAGATGCGCTGCCCATGCTCGCAACAGCTCTTGCAATCGGCGTCGTCGGGAGTCACATGCCCGGAGCACTCCGGCATTGGTCATTTATCCACCGTCGGAGGATCGATTGACTCGCCGCAACACCTTGCGTAACTCCGCACGCGCAATTCGTGACCGGGCGGACAAAACGGCATATCGACGTTCTACCGCTTCCCCTCCGCCTGGGCGGTGATCATCGTATCATCACAGGGATGTGCGGCCTCAAGGGAGTCCGTCTGTGTCAGACTGCGCAGTTTCCTGTAAAGTGTGCTTCTTCCGATCCCCATCTTCCTGGCTGCCGCCGCAATATTTCCACCCGTATGGTCAAGTGTCGCTGATATGAGGCGGGCCTCCATTCCGGCAAGTAACGCACCGTCAGAATTGCCGTCGTAAGCCGCCCCTGCCT
>JBAVTM010000432.1:0-1935 GCA_049696195.1 Desulfuromonadaceae bacterium
GCTATGCCGGGCTGATTACCCAGCACTACCCGAAGAGCGGCAGCAAGGGGGCCCGGATGGATCTGGTGATGGAGCGGGAATGAGGTGCAGCGGGTGTGTCAGGTGGCGGTGCTGAAGGGGGTGATCAGCCGCACAAACAGCCGTTCCCCGCTCCGCAGCAGCCAGAAAAACAGCTCGGCCGCGGTGCGATAGTTGAACGAGACGTACGGTCGGCGGATGTAGCAGGGGCGGGAGCCGGCGACCAGCGCGGCCAGGCAGCCGGTCAGCAGGCGGTCATCGACCATCATGATTGAAGAGAGGGGGACTCCGGCGAGTTCCCCTGTTTTGTTCAGGCCGTCCGGGTACGGTTTTTTCCGCACGCCGGAGATGAAGCGCATCGCGGGAAAATGTTCGGCAAACCACCGTCTTCGCCCGTCGGTCGGCTTGTTGGAGAGGATGAAAACCCGGTCGCCGCCAAAGACCGCCTCGCAGCGCTTCATCCAGGCAACCGCCTCCGGAAGCGGGACAGGTGCGCCGTGCCCTGCCAGCACGCCGTCGAAATCCAGCGCCAGCGCCGCAATGCCGGAAGAGTGCAGCGTTTCCGGGTCCAGCTCCAGAATGGTTGAACGTGCAGGGGTCTTGTTCAGCAGCTGCCGCAGTTCACGGCGGTGGTGAAAGCCGAGCGAAAAGCCGGCCAGTATGTGAGAGAAGGAGCCCATGCCCTAGATCTTCTGATGCTCTTTCTGGGCCAGCGACACGAGGTAGTAGACGATCCCCAGAATCAGCAGGGTTCCGGCCAGGAACGCCTGGGTGGTGAGGTCGTCGTGCCGCAGGGTCGAGATGAGTATCTCGCGGATCATCGCGACGATGATCACGCCGATGAAAACCAGGATGTTGAACCTCCCCCCCTTGAGATTCTTGATCTCGTTGTCCATCAGTTCGATCATCATCCAGAGGATCAGCAGCGATCCAAGCGCCGAGAGAATGCCCTTCTCCATGTCCCCCCTGAAAATATGCAGGATGTCCCAGATAAAGAGGGTGACAACCGAAAGTGATACGCCGGCGAGTGCCAGCACCAGCGCCAGGTTGAGGCCGTAGGTGAAGCGCTCCGTGGCCCTGATCAGGAGGGATTCGATCCTGTGGGAAACGAAAACCTTCTTCATCTCTTCTTCGCGATAGGACGTGCTCATCACATCGAGATTCATGTCGAGAATCTTTTCGACGGCTTCCCGCAGGCCGCGGCGCTGATCGCGATCGGCATAATTGATATCGATCAGGTTGAGCAGGAAGTGGCGGATCTGGTTCATGGCGGCATTGACAAAATGGACGCTGAGGCCGACCTTGACATGGGCGTGGCCGATGCGGGTTAGGTGGTTCATGTAGTGATTGTCATAGATGCCGGTAAAGAGCGACATGAACCAGTTGACGTGCATTTCCCGCAGGTGCGGCCGGTTGCTGCCGTTGAGGATCGCCGCCGTTTCCGGGAGGCTGTAGAGATAGTCGTAGAACTCCAGCGAAAAGCGTTCCCGGTTCTGCTCCGCCAGAGGCTGCAGCGACAGGAGCAGTTCGGCATCCTGATCGGTGAAACGGTAATGGTCGCGTAAATCCTGCATCGTGAACATGGTGTTATCTCCCGTACTTGTAGGCTGCCGCGCAGGTCCCTTCGCTGGAAACCATGCAGGCTCCGACCGGTGATTCGGGGGTGCAGAGTGTCGAGAAGAGCGGACACTGGAACGGCGTCAGCTTGCCCTTCAGCACCTCGCCGCAGAGGCAGGCCGGGTTTTCTGCCGCCTCCGGCACGTCCAGGGTCAGAACCCGCTCGGCGTCGAACGCCGCATACCCGGCTCTGATGGCCATGCCTGTCCCCGGCAGTACGCCCAGGCCGCGCCAGTCGGTGTCGCACGGCTCGAATACCTGGTCGATGACCGCGCGGGCCTTGGGATTCCCATCCCATGT
>JBAVTM010000433.1:0-9219 GCA_049696195.1 Desulfuromonadaceae bacterium
GTGCAGGATATCCTCCAGGCGCAGCAGCTTTTCCCGCTCGCCTTCCACCAGCCGCAACACCGGTATGCCGGTCCAGTGGGCGACAATCTCGGCGATTTCGTCTTCGGTAACCTCTTCCCGCAGCAGCTTCTGCCCTCCCTGTTTATGGCTCAATGCCGTCTCTTCGTTTTTCAGGGCGGTTTCAAGACCGGGGAGTTCGGAATATTTGAGCCGTGACGCCTGTTCCAGATTACCGGCCCGCTCTGCCTGCTCGATTTCACGACGGGTCTTTTCAAGCTGCTCGCGCAAACCCTGCACCCGCTGGATAGCAATCTTTTCGGAATCGTACTGCGCCCGCATGCTGTTGGCCTTTTCGCGATCATTGGCCAACTCCTTGCGCAGTGTCTCCAGGCGCTCCATGCTGGCTTTGTCCTTCTCCTTTTTGAGCGCCACCTCCTCGATCTCCAACTGCATCACCCGGCGCGATATGGTATCCAGTTCCGACGGCAGAGAATCAATCTCAGTCCGGAGCATGGCACAGGCTTCATCCACCAGATCGATCGCCTTGTCCGGCAGGAATCGCTCGGTGATATAACGGTTGGAAAGGGTGGCCGCCGCCACCAGGGCGTTGTCCTGAATCCTGACCCCGTGATGCACCTCGAAACGCTCTCTGAGGCCGCGAAGAATAGAGACAGTATCCTCCACGGTCGGCTGTTCGACCAGCACCGGCTGAAAGCGGCGCTCCAGGGCGGCGTCTTTTTCGATGTTCTGCCGGTATTCATCGAGGGTGGTGGCACCGATGCAGTGCAGTTCGCCCCGGGCCAGCATCGGTTTCAGCATGTTGCCGGCATCCATCGAACCCTCCGCCTTGCCGGCCCCGACGATGGTGTGCAGTTCGTCGATAAAGAGGATAATCCGTCCTTCGGCCTCCTTGATCTCGTTCAGCACCGCTTTCAGCCGCTCCTCAAATTCGCCGCGATACTTGGCTCCGGCGATCAGCGCTCCCATATCCAGGGCAAACACGGTCTTGTCCTTCAACCCCTCCGGTACGTCTCCCCGTACAATGCGCTGCGCCAGCCCTTCGACAATCGCGGTCTTGCCGACCCCCGGTTCGCCGATCAGCACCGGGTTGTTCTTGGTCTTGCGGGACAATACCCGGATTACCCGGCGCACCTCTTCATCCCGCCCGATGACCGGATCAAGCTTGTCGGCGCGGGCCATTTTCACCAGGTCCCGCCCGTATTTTTCCAGCGCTTCATAGGTTGCCTCGGGGTTGGCGCTCTGTACCCGCTGGCTGCCGCGCACTTCTGTCAGGGTCTTCAGGAAGCGTTCATGGCTGATCCCCGCCCGTTTGAGAATCCGCCCGGACGGTACCTTTTCCCCCTCCGCCAGCAGCGCCATAAACAGATGCTCCACCGAGACGTATTCATCCTTCAGCCGTTTTGCTTCATTCTCTGCCGCCACCAGAATGCGGTTCAGGCGCTGGGAAACGTAGATTTTCCCCGCTTCTGCACCCGGTCCGGAGACCCTCGGAATCCGGTCGAGTTCAGCCTCGACCTCCTTTTTGATCATCTCGGGACGGATATCCATCCGCTGCAGCAGGCGTGATACCAAGCCGTCAGGCTGGTCAAGCAGAGCCCAAAGCAGATGTTCACCGTCCACCTCGACATGTCCGAACGAAACGGCTTTGTTCTGAGCTTCGGTAAAGGCTTCCTGGGATTTTTGCGTCAATCTGTTGAAATCCATGCTGCACCCTCTGTGGTTTGAGATGATGTACTGCCTATGAGCTAAGCATTGATTCCAGGAAAGTCAAGCAGGGAGAGGGGATTAAAGCGGGGGATCTGCTGTTTCCATCAAACCTGCAATAATCTTCAGAAAATTTCTGGTCAATCCGGGATGCAGCTCAGTGCCCATCATGCCGGACATCATGCCGGCGATCTCCTGCAGTGCAACCGGTTCGCGATAGGTGCGCCGGGTGCGCAGGGCGTCGAAAAAATCGGATATTGATGTCATGTGGCTGCACAGATTCTGCTGCCAGGTGTCAGCAACACGGGGATAGCCGCTCAGATTGTATTTCAGGTGGTGTTCATACGCTACCACGGCCGCCAGACGAGGTACGCCGGGTGTTTCCAGCAGGTGGCGGGCCCCTCTGACGGGATGCTGTTTCATGATTTCAAATTCATCATCGGTCAGCTTGCCGGGATTGGTGAGGAGATCTTCCGGAATAAAGAGCTTGCCGATGTCATGCAGCATGGCTGCAACGCCGATATCGTTCAACAACTGACCCTCAATGCCAAGCGCCATGGCCTGGGCCAGATTGAGGACGCAAACGTTGGTCGAGTGGGTAAAGGTATATTCATCGGTATCACGCATGGCCGCCATAACGAGCAGCGGTTTGCCTTCCTGGCGAAAAACGTCGATAAAGCCGGAGACAATATCAAATATACCGGTTATCTTGAGTTTATGCTGCTGCTTGACGTTTTCATACATCTCCATGAAACGGAGCATTTCCTCCTGTGGCATATCGGGCAGCCGGACTCGCTGTGATGTGATTCCGCGGCCGCTTTCGTCATCGCCTGACCTTGCCAGACGCACCTCTACACGTCCCAGACGAAGGTGCTCGGAGGACTCGATCACCCGCAGCCCCGTATCCTGCTGATGTGCGAGGCCGAGTATCAGAGCATCTATCTCCGCTTTGGTAATCCCCGACACTACTGTAAGCGTGCCGATAGCGTGTGATGTGAGAATCTGCGTAAAACGGCCCAAAAACAGACTTACATCCTGCGGCTGTCCATCTATGACCAGTTCGTTCTCAACAACCATCAACGAAAATCCCGGCCTGGCCTGCAAAGCTGCAGCAAGGTTGGCATATGCCAACACGGAGAGGCGCTCCACCTGGGGGTGCTCCATGCCGTAGAGTGCCGCGTTGGCAATTGCGGGAAGAAGGTGACGGATAAAATCCAGGACCGGCGTAATCTCGCTCTTCATCGATGCGCTCCTGTTATCTTCTGTAAAGAGAGCACTGCCTGCCGGGCAACATCTCCACTGGCGGCGGCAAGTCGTTCCAGAACAGGCTTGGTACTGTTCAGCGGGTACCGTTCCAATGATTGTAGTATGTCCATTTTGAGTCGTGTCAGGATAATGGGGTGGAGGAGACTCCTGGCAGTCAGGATTTTTTCAAGCTCAGGCAGTGCTTCGACCCGTCCGGTTTCTGCCAGCGCCTCCACAACAGCCTTTTTTATTTCGTACTCGTTCTGCTGCAGTCCTCCTTTGGCGAGTAAACCGGTCAGTCCGGTGATTACGGCTGGCGAAGAACACCGCTCAGACAGTTTTATGGCTTCAAACAGCCGTTCCCGATTCTGACCGTTCAGATTCTGCACGATCTGCATTTCTGCAAGAGGGTCGCGGAAATGCACCAGGGACTTGAGCGCTTCATACCGTACGCGCTGGTCGGAGTTGTGCAGCATCGGCCGAATAAACAGTACGACACCCGGATCGTTCTGGGCACAGAGAATGATCAGCAGATTGCGCACAAAGTACCAACGAGGGTCTCCCAATCGTTTGACAACCGGAACACGGGCGGCCGAACCCATTTCTATCAGGCAATTCGTAAAAAAACGCCGGATCGACATACTGCTCTCTTCCGACAATCGGTCGAGCAGTACCTCAACGAAAGGAACTCCCAATTTACGGATCAGGAGGCGGATGTCCTCATAGCGCGGCTTGCCCCAGATGACGAGACCATTCAGAATCTCATCGAGAAACTCGCGTCGACAGTATTCCTCGCACAAGCGGGACTGAACCGCTGTCGGGATGGTGCTCTCCGTGATCTGGTCAACCATTTTATGCAGCTGCACATAGTCACCTGTTTGCAGAAAGTACCCGAACAGGTCACTGAGGTTTCGGATGAGCAGCTCACGTTCTTCGGCGGTTTCGCACCCCTCCTTCACCAGATTGGTGAGGATCTCGCCAATACTGATTTCTATCTGCCGGCTCTCCAGGGTCTCCAACAGTCCGGCGGTATCTGCCATCTGCATGAAAGGAATCTTATCGGTCGCAATGAAATAGCTAAGCTTCTGCTGGTAATCGTCAGGTATAAACGCTTCCGATGCATGTTCCCTGAAGATGGTTTTCATTTTACGGGAAAGGTCCTCATCCCCGGAGATATCCTGTTCCACACTCTGCCGGTGGTGCTCGCCGTGTCGCCCCAGACGCTGGAGCAGTCCCATGATGACCGAAGGCACACTGAGACGGTTCTGGTTGATATCTTCCAGTGTCTCCAGTACGGCAGACGCAGAAAGGTTGCTGATGACCCTTTCTGTGGCGTTCAGGCTGGCTGAATTTTTGAGAGCAAACGAGCTGTTCAAAAACTGGCGGCGCAGTTCGGGGTTGAGGTTGCTGATGAATGCTGCCAGCTTCTCGTACGGCAGCGTTGCATGGTGCCCGGATGACGTTCCCGCTTCGTCCTGGAGCATGAAATTGGTGATAGTCTGGCTGTAACTGTTCTCACGCAGCCCCCCTCCTGCAAACTGCCGGTTAAGGACTGCAGCCAACACGTCGGGGTCAAGCTCGCCATCCGCGCTGCCGTCCGAGCAAAGCCCCCCCTGGGTAAGTCCGCGGGCGAAACGCTCCCACAGACCTTCTCCCGTGGTCTCTTTAAGGTCAGAGTCGATTGAATCCTCATCAGTGGTGCTGAATAAATCATAGTGTATCGCCCGGATACCAATAGCTGCGATTCCAGCCTGGTTCCAGACCTGCTCTATGCCCCCCTGGCACAGGATATCCTCCCGTTTCAGGCCGAGTATGACGGTGAAACGGTCCAGTTCATCCAGCGTCAGCCCGCCGCGAAGCAGCAACGCGCCGATCCCGTGATCAAAAAGGACCCGGGCAAAATCCCTGTAGACGAGGTTGGTTTTATCGAGAAAAGCACCTGCTACCATGAGCGCATCGCTGGCTACACCCAGCACAATTTCATCCTGCAGGGTCATCAGGCCTTCATACACCAGAAGCGCCTTGTGCAGGGAAGCCGTGATAACCGGATGTCCCTCTGGGTACGCACGACAGTTACGGCGGGCAATATTGAGATCTATGATCAGGTTGGAGAGGGCTTTGGTATCGAGGCCGTTTACCTGTATGTCATTGGTGTGGTAGCCCATGGGGTTCCGTTCTGGTAAATAGTCTTGCAAGTATACATTAATTATTTGGAAAAGCTAAACCGCTATGATCCGGGTCCGGCATCTTACTCCAAAACTAAATAATTTATAATTTAACTACTGTTTAAAATTATTTATTATACGGTATTATAGATAAGAATCAGTTCGTATCAGGGGGATCCATGTTTCGAATCATGAACAAAGGGCTCTTCATAAGATTAAAAACTACCATTTACGCAACTATTATCGCCATCGCGGTACTGGCGGCGGTTTCCGCCGTCACCTTTCAACTCTTCAGCGCACAATTCAAGCAAGCCATAGCAGGTAATCAATATCAGAATCATTTATCCATGGCAGTTCAATTGATTGCCGTCTTTGCGCTCCTTGGCGTGGTGGCCGGACTGGTTATGTGGCTGGTGATGCGCAAGATCATATCGCCGTTGCAGACGATCATTGACCAGATAGGAAGTATTCACACCAAAACAGGGGATGATCGTTTTCTGCCGGATATTTTTTGCGGCGACCTGGGACGCCTGAGCAGCGCATTCAATAAAATGGTGGCAGAATTCGATCTGCAGCAGGAAGTGCTGATCCTGATCCAGGATGAAATGGTGCAGCAGAAGGCGTTTGTCGAGGGTGTACTCAACAATGGCGCCGTGCCGATATTTGTTCTGGACGTCAATCACAACATCGTCGTCTGGAACAATGCCGTCGAGGATCTGACCGGCTTACGGGCTGTTGAGATGATCGGTACCGACCGTCAGTGGCTCCCGTTCTATGCCGACAAGCGCCCGTTGCTGTCAGATATAATCCTGTCGGGCGACGAATCGCATCTCGGTGAATTGTACGACACCTGCCGGTTGTCACAACTTGTACCGGGTGGGCTGCAGGCCGAAAGATGGTTTGAAAGTGTCGGCGGTCAGCGGCGCTATCTCCTTTTTGATGCCGCACCGGTCTTCGACGCGAATGGTGTCAAGCTGGGTGCGATTGAAACCTTGCTTGACATTACCGACCGGAAACTGGCCGAAGCCGAACTCACTAAAAGTCGCGAGAAGCTGGAGCGTAAACATAGTGAGCTGGAAAAGCTGTTCGACCAGGTCGCAAAGGGCAAACGTGATTGGGAAGACACCATGGATAGCCTTTCGGAAATGGTTCTGGTGTGTGATCCGTTTGGTGTCGTCACCCGTTGCAACCGTGCGGTTACCACCTTTACCGGACTCTCGTACAATGAGATTATTTCCGTTGATTGTACGGAGCTGTTCGCCAGGGTCGGATTGGAGATAACCGATTGCGACGGAACGAGGACGAGCGGACAGATGGAATGCGAAGGGAACCAGCGCCACTTCGAACTGCTTTCGAACGAGGTGAAGCAGATCGGAACGGAAAAGGTACGGGGGGTTGTCGTTACCATCCACGAGACGACGGAACTACGTAAAATGAATGAGGATCTCCAGAAGGCCTATGCTGAGTTACAGCAGCGCCAGGCGCAGGTTTTTCAGCAGGAGAAGATGGCCTCCATCGGGCAGCTGGCAGCCGGTGTGGCGCATGAGATTAATAACCCGTTAGGATTTATCTCCAGCAACCTGACAACACTCAACAAATACGTTGACCGGCTGGCCGGATTCATCGGGGCAAGTGATCAGGCTCTGACAAGCATCGGTGACATCGACAGCAGTGCTGCAACCTCTCTGAAGGAAACCAGAAGAAAACTAAAAATAGATTACATCATGGAGGACGCCCGTCAGCTTATTGCCGAGAACCAGGACGGTGTGGGCCGGGTACGCCGTATTGTGCAGGATCTGAAAAGTTTTTCGCGCGTCGATCAGGCTGAACAGGCGCTGACCAATCTGAATGAGGCACTGGAAACGACCATCAATATCGCCTGGAACGAGATCAAGTACATTGCCTCCCTCAACCGGGAATTCGGTGATATTCCTGAAATCTTCTGTTTTCCTCAACAATTGAATCAGGTCTTTCTCAATCTGCTGGTCAATGCCGCTCACGCGCTGGGAGACAGACAAGGAAACATTACTGTCCGAACATGGAGCAATAACGACCATATTTTTGTCTCGGTGGCTGACAACGGCTGTGGGATGCCGGAAGAGATCAGGCAGCGGATTTTCGAACCGTTCTTCACCACCAAGGAGGCCGGCAAGGGCACCGGTCTCGGTCTTTCCATCAGCTACGATATCATCAGGAAACATGACGGAGAGATCACTGTAGACAGTGATGTTGGAAAGGGTACGACATTTACCGTGAAGCTTCCGGTAAAGGGGCCTTCACAGGGACTGGTGGATAGAGGTGGATTGAACATTGGAATCAGTCCAGCATGACCAAATAAAATCACCTTTGCCCAACCTACGAAAGACTATGCGTTTCATGGTACCGGGACAGAATTGTAAATACTGATTGAATGGTAAGGAGCAGGCCATGATTGAAAGCTCAAAACAGATCAAAATTCTGTGCGTAGATGATGAACGCAATGTGTTGCGGGCGCTGGAACGAATATTCCTGGATGACGACTACGAAATCGCAATCGCCGGTTCAGGTGGTGAGGGGTTGAAAATCATGGAAGAATCCGGCCCCTTCCAGGTAGTCATTTCCGACTATCGCATGCCGGTCATGAACGGTGTCGATTTCCTCAAGGTGGTCTATGATCGCTGGCCGGAAACGGTGCGCATCGTTCTTTCCGGTTATGCGGATGCCGGTGCTGTTATGGCTGCCATCAACGAGGGGCATATTTACCGGTTCATCCCCAAACCCTGGAACGATGACGAACTGCGGGTCACAATCCAGAACTGTCTGGAGCATTATTTTCTTCAGAAAAGAAATCATGAACTGCTGGAACAACTTGCCATCGGCAAGCAGGTGCCGGAAGAAAGGGCGCAGCAGCGTACCGAATAAGTTTGTGTCTTTTTACATCAGCCTTTGTAAGGACTTTCCCGGATTGTGGGTCGCATTGATGATGTCTTTTGAAAGTGAGGCGGTCGTATTGATATTTCTGGAGGTATGACTATGCAAACAGTTTTATTTGTTGATGATGAACCGGCAATCAGAAACGCGATAGAACGCATGTATCTGGAACGCGACGATGTGCGCTGTTTTTTTGCGGCTTCCGGACAGGAAGGGCTGGATATTCTGGGACGGGAAGACGTGTCGGTCGTAGTTTCAGATTATCTCATGCCCGGCATGCGTGGAGTCGAGTTCCTTTCAAAGGTCAAAGGGATGCGGCCTGATACCATACGGATCATGATGACCGCATATGCCGACACTTCCGTCACCATTGACGCCATCAACAAGAGCGAGGCTTATCGTTTTGCTACAAAACCATGGGACAACAAAGAGTTGATGGATATGATTGACGAAGCCTTGATGCGCTATCGATTGATCAAGTCCCTGGGGTGCGCTGCCGAGTCGGTAATTCTTTCTCTGGCCCAGACAGTAGAGCTGAAAGACCCTTACACCAGGGGACACTGCGACAGGGTGGCCCGCTATGCCGTGGCCCTCGCGCAGGCAGCAGGGTTAAGCGACGGGATGATTAACCATATCAAGCATGGGAGCTGGCTTCACGACTGCGGCAAGATAGGGGTCCCGGAGGCGGTACTCAATTTTCCCGGATGTCTGACGGAGGAGCAATTCGAGACGGTCATGCAACATCCGCGCTGGGGGTCTGAAGTCGCCCGGCAGGCACGAATGCCGGATACGGTCATCAATGTCATACTCCATCATCATGAACGTTTCGCCGGAAAAGGGTATCCCTCCGGACTCATAGGTGAGCATATCCCGATCGAGGCCCGGATTGTTTCCATTGCCGATGTGTTTGATGCCCTCTATTCCGACCGCCCATACCGCAAGGCGTTCGACTTCGACCAGACGATCAAGATAATGCATGAGATATCCGAGACACATTTCGATCCACAACTGATGGAGCTCTTCCTGCCGATTGTCGAGGAGATACGCCCCCACGGCTGATGGCCGGCAAGCGATACAGCAAGGGGGGCATGGCGCTATCATGCAACGTCATGGAACGATGAAGAGCTCGTATGGATGATCCGCGAAAGATTAGTCCTGTTTGAAAGGTAGGCGA